>JBQCEK010000315.1:0-6211 GCA_051960335.1 Sphingomonas sp. | reverse complement strand
CTGAACGTCAGGCCGAGCAGGATCGTCAGCCACAAGCCCTTCAGCACGCTGTCCCGATTGCCGACGCCCAGCAGGCCCCACAGCCCGGTCTTCTCGCCGCCGCGCTGGCCGTGGATCAGCGCGTGATGCGCCCAGGTGACGGTGGTTCCGGAAAGCAGCAGGATCATCGTGTTGAGCAACGGGAAGGCGAAGGGATTGATGACCTCCAGCCCCTTGGGCGGCCACTGCCCGCCGACCACGTCAACGCTCGACGGGAACAGCGCGAAATCGAAATAGGCCCAGAACCAGCCGACGAAGAACATCACCTCGGAGGCGATGAACAGGATCATCCCGTAGCGGAAGTGAAGCTGCACGACCGGCGTGTGATCGCCCTCATGCGCTTCCTTGATGACGTTGGACCACCAGGAATACATGGTGAACAGCACGCCCAGCAGGCCGGCGAAGAACAGCCAGCCCATGCCATTGGGCTTGCCGACATGGCCACCATGCATCCAGCCGATCCCGCCGGCCGCCATCGCCAGCGCCGAAAAGGCACCGATCAGCGGCCAGATGCTCGGCGAAAGAATGTGGTAATCGTGCGTCTTGTGGCCGGCCATTCTTATGTTCCCCCGTTCAGGAGCCTCTCACGAAATCGTGTAACGCGTGGATGTCGCCTTTGCTAGGGCGTGCCTGATCGGATCTTGGCGATCGAGATCAGGAAAAACAGCACGACCAGCGCGCCGAGCAGCAGCGCCGTGACGCGCGCGCGCGATCGCTGCCGGGCGCGGATCAGATCCTCGTCCTCGGGCGGCAAAGCGTTCATCCGAAGAACCTGTCGACGACGAGCGCGCCGAAGATGACGAACAGATAGACGATCGAATAAGCGAACAGCCGCTTTTCCGGCCGCATCCGATCATCGGCGTGCGTCCGCCGTGTCGCCACCCTGAAGGCGAGCATGGCGAAGAAGGCGGAAGCCGCCACCGCGACAACGCCGTAGATCGCATGGGTGAGGCCCAGCGGCCAGGGCGCGACCGCGACCACCGCCATCGGAATCGTGTAGAGGCCGATCTGGGTGCGCGTCACGCGCTCGCCGGCGACGACCGGCAGCATCGGCACGCCGGCGGCGGCGTAATCGCTCTTCACGAACAGCGCGAGCGCCCAGAAATGCGGCGGCGTCCACAAAAACACCAGCGCGAACATCATCAGCGGCAGCGCCGAGACATGGCCCGTCGCCGCTGCCCAGCCGATCACGGGCGGGAAGGCGCCGGCCGCGCCGCCGATGACGATGTTCTGCGGCGTCCGCCGCTTCAGCCAGACGGTATAGATCACGACATAGAACAGGATCGATCCGGTCAGGATCGCCGCCGCCAGCAGGTTGATCGCGAGACCCATCAGGATCACCGCGAACGCGCCGAGCCCGACGCCGAAATGCAGCGCCGACTGCCGATCCATCCGCCCCGCCGGCAACGGGCGGCCGCGCGTGCGCTTCATCAGCGCGTCGAGATCGCTTTCATACCATTGGTTGAGCGCGCCGGCCGCACCGGCGGCAAGCGCGATGCACAGGATGGCGGTGAAGCCGAGCACCGGATCGATCGTCGCCGGCGCGGCGAGCAGGCCGCACAGGCCGGTGAAGACGACAAGCCGCATCACCCCCGGCTTGGTCAGCGCCAGGAAGTCGCGCCAATCGGCGGGAACGGTGAGGGAGCGAGTCATCGTTGTCATTTTTTCTTCCTCCCCTCCCTTTCAGGGGAGGGGCCGGAGGTGGGGAAGCCAGGCGCGATACACGTCATCGTGCCCTGTCCCCAACCCCCTGCCGCAAACAGGGGTGCTTCAATCGATCTGCGGCAGCGTTTCGAACTGGTGATAGGGCGGCGGGCTCGGCAGCGTCCACTCGAGCGTCGTCGCGCCGTCGCCCCAGGGGTTGTCCGGCGCCTTTGGGCCAGCGAACAGCGAGTAGAACAGGTTGACGAAGAACACCCCCATCGATGCCGCCATGATCATATAGCCGATCGTCGCGACATGGTTCCAATATTCGAAATTGTCCGTGTAGTCCGGAATGCGACGCGGCATGCCTTCCAGCCCCAGGAAGTGCATCGGGAAGAACAGCACGTTCACGCCGATGAAGAACACCCAGAAATGGATCACGCCGAGCGGCTCGTTATACATCCGGCCCGACATCTTCGGGAACCAGTAATAGAAGCCCGCGAACAGGCTGAACACCGCGCCCAGGCTCAGCACATAATGGAAGTGCGCGACGACGTAATAAGTGTCCTGCATGTAATCGTCGATGCCGCCGTTGGCGAGCACGACGCCGGTCACGCCGCCGACGGTGAACATGAAGATGAAGCCGACCGCCCAGAGCATCGGCGTCTTGAAGCTGATCGATCCGCCCCACATCGTCGCGATCCAGGAGAAGATCTTGATGCCGGTCGGCACCGCGATCACCATCGTCGCCGCGGTGAAATACATCTTCACGTCGACCGACATGCCGGTGGTGAACATGTGGTGCGCCCAGACGACGAAACCGACCACGCCGATCGCGACCATGGCATAGGCCATGCCGAGATAGCCGAACACCGGCTTGCGGCTGAACGTCGCGATCACCTGGCTGACCATGCCGAATCCCGGCAGGATCATGATGTACACTTCCGGATGGCCGAAGAACCAGAACAGATGCTGGAACAGGATCGGATCGCCGCCGCCGGGGGGATCGAAGAAGGTGGTGCCGAAATTGCGATCGGTCAGCAGCATGGTGATCGCCGCGGCGAGCACCGGCAGCGCCAGCAGCAGCAGGAACGCCGTCACCAGGATCGACCAGACGAACAGCGGCATCTTGTGCAGCGTCATGCCCGGCGCGCGCATGTTGAAGATCGTCGTGATGAAATTGATCGCGCCGAGGATCGACGACGCGCCGGCAAGGTGCATCGACAGGATCGCCATGTCCACCGCCGGGCCAGGCTGGCCATAGGTGGAAAGCGGCGCGTACATCGTCCAGCCGGTGCCGACGCCGCCGAAGAATGGCGAGGCGAGCAGCAGGGAAAAGCTGGGGATCAGCAGCCAGAACGAGATGTTGTTCATTCGCGGGAACGCCATGTCCGGCGCACCGATCATGATCGGCACGAACCAGTTGCCGAACCCGCCGATCATTGCCGGCATCACCATGAAGAAGATCATGATCAGGCCATGTGCGGTGATCAGCACGTTCCATAGGTCGCGCGCCTGATCGATCGTCGCCTGGCCGCCGAACACCATGCTCGCCCAGGTGGGCAGATACTGGATGCCGGGATGCATCAATTCCATGCGCATCAGGCCGGAAATCGCGCCGCCGATCACACCCGCGGTGATCGCGAAGATCAGATAGAGCGTACCGATATCCTTGTGGTTGGTCGACATGAACCAACGCTGGAAAAAGGCCGGCTTGTGATCGGCATCGTGATGGTGCGCGTGATCGTGATGGGCTTCGAACGCGTGCGCGGAAAGGGCGGTATCGGTCATGGTGTCAGATATCCGATTTGCTGGCGCCGGGGGCATTGCTGGTGGCGGGCTGCGCCGTGGTCGGCGGCGTCGCCGTGCCGTTCACGACGGCTGGCTGCGGCGTAGCCGGCGTGGCGGTGGCGTCGCCCGCATTGGCGCCCGGCTGCGGGATCAGCGCGGCGGAGGGCGCATTGGCGTCGCCCGGCATCTTGCCGCCCTTGGCGCGGATCCACGCGGCGAACTGCGCCGGCGGCACCGCTTCGACGACGATCGGCATGAAGCCGTGGTTGGCGCCGCACAGTTCCGAGCATTGGCCGAAATACAGGCCGGGCTTGTCGATCGTGAAGCTGGTTTCATTCAGCCGCCCGGGGACGGCATCAAGCTTGATCCAGAAGGCCGGCACCGCCCAGCTGTGGATCACGTCCGCCGCGGTGGTGATCAGCCGGATCGGCACGCCCACCGGCAGCACCACGCGATTGTCGACCGCCAGCAGGCGAGGACCGTCCGCCGCCGTGCGATAGCGCTCGCCCGGCTGAACCTCGTCCTTTTCCTTCAGGATGTTCGAGGTGATCTGAACATCGCCGTTATCGGGATAATCGTAGGTCCAATACCATTGGTTGCCGGTCGCCTTCAGGGTCACCGCATTGTTCGGAGCCGGCTTGAACTGGGCTTGCAGCAGCCCGATCGAGGGCACCGCGATGACGACCAGGATCAGCACCGGCGCCAGCGTCCAGAACACTTCCAGCAGCGTGTTGTGCGAGGTGCGCGAGGGCACCGGATTGGCCGAGCGGCGATAGCGGACGACGCACCACAGCAACAACAGCAGCACGAAGATCGAGATCGCGGTGATGATCGGCACCAGCAGATGATTGTGCATCCGCGCCGCCCGCTCGCCATTGGCGCTGAACTGCGGCTGCAGCCCCAGCTTGCCATCGACCGGCTGGCCGACGCCCGGCGTCACCGCCATCGGCGGCGCGCCGTCCTGGGAGAGCAAGGGATTGGCCGATGCGGCATCCGCCGGCGTCGCCGTGGCCGGGTTGGCCACGCTGGTCGCTGCCGGAGCCGGTGCCGCCGCCTGCTGCGCGAACCCCGGACCGGCGCACGCCAGCGCAAGGCCGGCCGCGAGCACGATCGTCTTCAAGCGAGTCATTCGCATCGTCGTCTGCCCATCCCCTCGTTGGAAGCGCCCCCTGGCGGCGACGCCGGGCGGGAATACGCCCCTTTTGTCTTGGCCTATACGCATTGGTCCACCCCGCCTCAAGCGGGACGGCGCGTTTTTTGCCGATCGCGTTGCGGAAGCCACGCCGCCGCCCTATTGAGCGCCTGCCCGGCAAGGAGAAATGCGCACCATGACCGAAGACGAGATCCTGGCCGAATTCCGCGCCTCCGATGCGCTGTTGACTGGCCATTTCATCCTCTCGTCCGGGCTGCATTCGCCGGTCTTCCTGCAAAAGATGCGCGTGTTTCAGGATCCGGCGCGTACCGAACGGCTGTGCCGCGCGCTCGCCGCGGCGATCACCGATCGCTTCGGAAAGGTCGATATGGTCGTCTCTCCGGCGGTGGGCGGGATCATTCCGGGCTATGAAACCGCCCGCGCGCTCGGCTGCAAGGCGGTGTTCGTCGAGCGCGAGGAGGGTGAATTCCGCCTGCGCCGCGGCTTCGAAATTCCGGCCGGCGCGCGCGTCGTGATGGTCGAGGATATCGTGACGACGGGCCTTTCGTCGCGCGAGTGCCTGGCCGCGATCCGCGAGCATCCGGGCGAACTGCTGGGTGCTGCCTGCATCATCGATCGATCGAACGGCACGGCGGACGTCGGCGCGCCGCTGGTGTCGCTGTGCCGGCTCGACGTGCCAGCCTATCCCGCCGACGCGCTGCCACCCGAGCTCGCTGCGATCCCGGCGACCAAGCCGGGCAGCCGGGACCTGAAGAAATGAACCCCGCGCTGCGCCTCGGCGTCAACATCGATCACGTCGCGACGGTGCGCAACGCGCGCGGCAGCGGCTATCCCGATCCGGTGCGCGCGGCGCTGCTCGCGGCGGAGGCCGGCGCCGACGGCATCACCGCGCATTTGCGCGAGGATCGCCGCCACATCACCGACGACGACATCGCGCGGCTCTCGGCCGAGCTGCCGATCCCGCTCAACCTCGAAATGGCGGCGACCGACGAGATGCTGGCGATCGCGCTTCGCCACACCCCGCACGCCGCGTGCATCGTCCCCGAAAAGCGCGAGGAACTGACCACCGAGGGCGGGCTTGACGCCGCCGGGCAGCATAACCGCCTCGCGCCGATGGTCGCCGCGCTGGCTCAAGCGAATATCCGCGTCTCGCTGTTCATCGAGCCGGATCCGCGCCAGATCGACGCGGCGATCCGCCTCGGCGCGCCCGTCGTGGAGCTGCACACCGGCAAATATGCCGAGCTGACGGGCGCAGCGCAGGCCGAGGAACTCCGCCGCCTCGCCGATGCCGCCGCGCTCGCCGCCAAGAACGGGATCGAGGTCCACGCCGGCCACGGCCTGACCTATGACAACGTCGCCCCGATCGCCGCGATCCCGCAGGTGCGCGAGCTCAACATCGGCCATTTCCTGATCGGCGAAGCGATCTTCGTCGGCCTGACCGAAAGCGTCCGCCGCATGCGCGCGGCGATGGACGACGCACGGTGAAAAGCCATGTTCGTCATCCCAGCGAAAGCTGGGATCTTTCTCGATCGAAGAGGCCGCTTGCCGCGAGAGACCCCGGCTTTCACTGCGGTGACGAGTTCG
>JBQCEK010000314.1:0-3135 GCA_051960335.1 Sphingomonas sp. | reverse complement strand
AACCATGCTTTATCGATGCGCGCGCCCATCGCGATGGATCGAGGCGCGCGTTCGGGGCCGTAGACAGCCGCATCGAAAGTTCCGAAGGTTCCGGCAAGACGCCACGACGCCGGGGGTTGGATGCACGAACGACACGGTTCGGAAAAGGGAGAAGCGCAGCGTTGCGGGATTGCATGGGCGGAACGTTACAGGAACATTCCTGTGTAGGAAAGCGATTTGCGATCGCGGCTGAAGCGCAGCCCACAAATAAATTCGCAACGCTGCGGCGGTGTTGGGTGTGTTTGCCGGATAAGTCGCCTATATCGATCCGATGGCCGATGCGATCAGACCGTTTCACCTTGCCTTTCCCGTCGACGATCTGGCGGCGGCGCGCCGATTCTACGGCGGCGTGCTCGGCTGCCCTGAAGGGCGGCATTCCGATCACTGGATCGATTTCGATCTGTTCGGGCACCAGATCGTGGCGCATCTCGATCCGGCGGCGGGGCGCGCGCGCCATGCCAATCAGGTGGATGGCAAGGCAGTGCCGGTGCCGCATTTCGGCGTGGTGCTGACGATGGCCGACTGGCAGGCGCTGGCCGATCGGCTGAGCGCGGCGGGCACCGCTTTCGTGATCGATCCGCATATCCGCTTCAAGGGCGAGATCGGCGAGCAGGCGACGATGTTCTTCCATGATCCCAGCGGCAATGCGCTGGAATTCAAGGCGTTCGCCGACGATGCGATGATCTTCGCCAGGAATGAGGGAGCCGCCTGATGGGCACGCCAGTGGAAATGGATATCCCGCATTCGCTGGGCAAGGCCGGGGTTCACGCCCGGCTGGACGGCGGCATCGGCAAGATCGCGACGATGATCCCCGGCGGCGCGGTGGTCGATCATCGCTGGGACGGCGATACCATGCACTTCACGGTGCAGGCGATGGGGCAAACGATCGCGAGCACGATCGAAACCTTCGAGAACAAGGTCCACGCCGTTATCGACCTGCCGCCGATGATGGCGCTGTTCGCCAATCAGATCAAAGCGGTGCTGCAGAGCGAAGGGCCGAAGCTGCTCAAATAGCGCCGGCCGGAACCGCCATCATCGGCGCCGGCGCGGTGGGCAGCAGGCCCAGCCGATCGCGCCACGCCCAGCGCCAGCCGAGCGCCACCGCCACAGCGGCGAGCCCGGTGGCGAGGCCGATCCAGATGCCGACGCCCTGCCAGCGCAGGCCGAAGCCGAACAGCAGCGCGGTGCCGAACCCGGCAACCCAATAGCCGAGCCCGGCGACGATCATCGGAATGCGTGTATCCTGAAGGCCGCGCAGCACGCCGGCGGCGACCACTTGCGCGCCATCGAAAATCTGGAACGCCGCGGCGACGGCGAGATAGGCGACGGCGAGCGCCACCGTGCGCGCGTTGGCCGGATCGCTGGTATCGAGATAGGCGGAAACGAAAAGGCGCGGCGCGATCCATAGCGCGATCGCGGTCAACACCATGAAGCCGGTGCCGACGATCAACGCTACGCGGCCGGCGCGGCCGATCCAGCCGTGATCCGCCGCGCCATAGGCCATGCCGACCCGGATCGTGGCCGCCTGCGCGATGCCATAGGGCACCTGGAAGGCGATCGCCGCGATTTGCAGCGCGACGGCGTGCGCGGCGACTTCGGTGACGCCGATCAGCCCCATCAGGAAGGCCGCCGCGCTGAACACCGCGCCTTCGAACGTCATGGTCATCGCGATCGGCACACCGAGCCGGACGAGTTCGCGCAGACGCGCCCATTCGGGCCGCCACCATTTGCCGAACAACCGGTAGCGCCGCAGCCGCCGATCGCGCCGGATCATCACGACATACGCCGTCGCCATCATCACGCTGGTGGTGACGCTGGCGATCGCCGATCCGCGGATGCCGAGCGCCGGGAAGCCGGCGTTGCCGAACACCAGCAGCCAATTGCCGATCACATTGACGACCAGCGCCAGCGCGGTGACCATCATTGCCCAGCCGGGCCGCCCGAGGGCCGCCACGGTGGTGCGCAGGACGGCGGCGGCGGTGGCGGGGATCAGCGCCCAGAGCAGGATATCGAGGAACGCGCCGGCAGCAGCGGCGGCATGCGCATCCTGGCCGATCGCGCGCAGGATCGCCTCGCCATTGGCCAGGGCGAGCATGAACGGCAGGCAGCCGATCACCGCGAGCCAAAGCGCCATCCGCGTCGATCGCCGCACCTCGCGCACCGCATGGCGGCGGCGGCCGAGCTCGGCGGCGATCACCGGCGCGGCCGATCCTACCAGCCCCACCAGCGCGAACAGGATCACCGAATAGAGATAGACGCCCAGCGTCGCGGCGGCGAGCGCGGCGGTGCCAAGCCGCGCGATGAAGATCACATCGCTGGCATAGACCGCCATCTGCAGCAGATTGGCGCCGACCAGCGGCCCGGCGAGCCGCATCAGCGCGCGCAGCTCCGCGCGCGCGTCGCCCGGTGCGCTCTCGAACGAAACGGGCGATGCGGCGGGGATCATGTCGGCGACCTTAGCGTTGCTCGATCCAGGGCTGGTGCGCGGACCGCGGACAGTGCCCTAAAATTGACACTCCCGGTGTCCACTAGCCGCCTGCTTCCTGTCGGTGAAGAGCGTATGTCGATGTATAAGCGTGTGTTGCTTGCCTGCCTGTTGACGCTGCCCGCGCTGCCCGGCGCGGCCACCGCCGCATCGGCGCCGTTCGATTTGAAAGGGCCCGGCGTCCGGGTGTCGGTAACTCACGGCGGGGTGACTCTGCCGATCGCGCGCGTTCCCAATCTGGCGGCGGGCGACCGCCTGTCGATCGCCGCCGATCTGCCCGAGGATCAGGGAGCGCGCTATCTGATGATCGCGGCGTTCCTGCGCGGCGCGACCAACCCGCCACCGAAGAGCTGGTTCTTCCAGGCCAAGACCTGGGAACGCAAGCACAACACGCTGTCGCTGACTGTGCCGGAGGGCGCGCGCCAGCTCGTGCTGTTCCTGATGCCCGATAGTGGCGGCGATTTCGATGCGGTGGTCCACGGCGTGCGCGATCAGCCGGGCACGTTCGTCCGCGCCTCGCAAGAGCTCAACCAAGCGTCGCTCGATCGCGCCCGGCTCGACGCCTATCTCGATGGCATCCATGCGATCGAGCGCGATGATCCCACCCGGCT
>JBQCEK010000313.1:0-17334 GCA_051960335.1 Sphingomonas sp. | reverse complement strand
TCTGCCCCGGCAGGCTGACGGAACCCAGCGTGGTGATTGCCGCAACCGCGACGCCCGTCGCCAGCGATGTCACCGTCAGCGGCACGCCGAACCAGTGCGCGACATAGATCGCCACCGCCAGGTTCATTGCCGGGCTGGTCGCGCGGAAGATCGCGGTGGCGAGCGGCAGCACGACGCCCGACGTGGCGACGGGAATGCCCAGGGTTTCCGCCCCGCGCAGCATCGCCGGCAGCGAAGCGAGCGACGATTCGGTGGAAAGCGCCACCGCCTGCGCCGGCGCCACCGCGCGCGCGAAGCGGAACAGCGGCACGCGCCCGCCGATCACCGCGACCGGATAGGCGAGCAGACCGATCACCACGCCGACCGAGGAGACGATCAGGATATAATGGATCAGCGCGCCGAACGCGGCCAGGCCCGCCTGCGCGCCGACGGTGAAGGCCAGCGCGAACACGCCCAGCGGCGCGATCAGCAGCACCCAACCGATCATCACCAGCATCGCATCGCGCAGCGCTTCGAACAGGCCGGTCAGCCGTTCGCGCTGTTCGGCGGGCAGGCGGGTAAGCGCGAAGGCGAACAGCAACGTGAAGACGATGAACGGCAGGAAGGCGTCGCTGGCGGCGGCAGCGATCGCGTTGGTCGGTACGATCCCCACCAGGAAATCGCCGAATCCGGGCACCGCGCCTACGGGTTTTGCACCGATCAGCGCGCCGCGCAGGCTGGCGGCGGCGCTTTCGCCGAGCGGCCAGATATCGAGCAGCAGCGGCACCATCACCGCGGCGAGCACCGAAAACAGCCACAAAAGCGCGATGAACGTAACGATCGCCCGCGCCGCGATCCGCCCGGCATTGGCCGCCTCCGCCGTCGCGGCGATGCCAGTGACGACCAGCGCCATCACCAGCGGAATGATCGTCATTTCCAGCGCGTTGAGCCACAGATGGCCGATCGGCCCGGTTACCGGCACCAGCGCGCCCGCCCAGCCGATGCCCGCCGCAGCGATGCCAAGCGCCAGCCCGGCGACCAGCGCCAGAAGGATCCGTGTCGGTTGCGACATGCTCGCGCTTCTCCTTTTGCGCCGCTACAAGGCGGCTGCATCCCTTTGGAAAGTGTAGCGGGGCGGAAACGACGCACGATGGCAAGAAAATATTTCGGCACCGATGGCATTCGCGGCCTCACCAACATGTCGCCGATGACGGCAGCGATGGCGATGAAGGTCGGCATGGCGGCGGGCGCGCATTTCCTGCGCGGCGATCACAAGCACCGCGTGGTGATCGGCAAGGATACGCGGCTTTCGGGCTATATGCTCGAAAACGCGATGGTCGCGGGCTTCACCGCGGTGGGGATGGACGTCGTGCTGGTCGGCCCGATGCCGACGCCGGCGGTGGCGATGCTGGTGCATTCGATGCGCGCCGATTTGGGCGTGATGATTTCCGCCAGCCACAATCCGTTTGCCGATAACGGTATCAAATTGTTCGGGCCGGACGGTTACAAGCTCTCCGACGCCGACGAAGCGAAGATCGAGGCGCTGATCGACGGTGATATCCCGCTGGCCGAGCCCGCCAATATCGGCCGCGCGCGACGCGTGGAGGATGCCCGGGGCCGCTACATCCACGCCGCCAAGATGACCTTTCCCGAAAAGCTGACGCTCGACGGGCTGAAGGTGGTGGTCGATTGCGCCAATGGCGCCGCCTATCAGGTCGCGCCGTCGGCGCTCTGGGAATTGGGCGCCGAGGTGGTGACGCTGGGCGTCGAACCCAATGGCAAGAACATCAACCAGGGCGTCGGATCGACCGCGCCGCAAACGATGTGCGAAACCGTCGTGGCATCGGGCGCGGCGATCGGCATCGCGCTCGATGGCGATGCCGATCGCCTGATCGTGTGCGACGAAAACGGCCGGATCATCGACGGCGATCAGTTGATGGCGACGATCGCGAGCAGCTGGGCGCGGCGCGGCCGGCTGGCGGGCGGCGGGCTGGTCGCGACCGTCATGTCCAACCTTGGGCTCGAACGCCATATGCAGGCGCAGGGCCTGGGCCTGATCCGCACCGCGGTCGGCGATCGTTACGTGCTCGAGGGGATGCGCAAGGGCGGCTACAACGTCGGCGGCGAGCAATCGGGCCACATCATCCTGAGCGATTACGCCACCACCGGCGACGGCCTGGTCGCGGCGCTTCAGGTGCTGGGTGAGCTCGTCCAGGCGGGCGCGCCGGCGAGCGAGGTGCTCCACCGTTTCGATCCCGTGCCGCAGTTGTTGAAGAGCGTGCGCTTCAAGGGCGGCAAGCCGCTCGACGACCAGCGCGTGCAGGACGTGATCGCCGCTGCCGAGGCCGAGCTGAACGGCACGGGCCGGCTCGTCATCCGCCCCTCGGGCACCGAGCCGGTGATCCGGGTGATGGCCGAGGGCGACGATCGCCGCCAGGTCGATGCCGTGGTCGATCGCATCTGCGCGGCGGTGGCCGAGGCGGCCGGATAACCCTCGGCCGCCCGCCCGCCCGATAGCTCGATCAGCCCGGCAGTTCGCCGTGCGAGAAGGGGTCGATCGAATAGGGATAGCGTTCCGCAAGGAAGCCCGGCTGCGATTCGACCCGTCGTCGCCAGTCGGCGACGTGAGCGAAGGGCACAACGTCCAGCCCGGCTTCGTCGGCGTGTCCGCCATAAGCGTAGAGCGCGATGTCGGCGATCGAATAGCTGTCGCCTGCAATGAAGGGCCGCGTGGAAAGCTGCTGATCGAGCAAGGCCAGGGTGCGCAGCGCCGCCTTGCGCTTGCCGGCGACGAGCTCGTCCGATCGACGGTCGAGCTTGCCCGTCATCGTCCAGTATCGCAGCGATCCGATCACCGATTCCACCTGCTCCTGCTCGAAGCTCAGCCACTGGTGAACCCTGGCGCGCGCCAACGGCTCTGCCGGAAGATAGGGCGTGCCGTCGGCGAGATAGGCGAGGATCGCGTTCGATTCGGCGAGCGCGCGCCCGTCTTCCGCAACCAGGATCGGCACCTTGCCGGTCGGATTGAGCGCGAGGATTTCCGGCGCTCGGCCAGCGCCCTCAAAAATGCTGATCTCGATGGTCGTGTAGGGCAGCGCGAGGTGCGCGAGCAGTTGCCGGATTTTCCAGGCGTTCTGGGACGGGAGGTAATCGTACAGGGTGAGCATGGAAGCCTTTCTCGATTGTGGAGCCTGATGGGATCGGCCCTGACCCACCCAACGCCGAAGCGCGTCCCGCATCTTGCGCCCAAATCGAGCCGGAATCGCCCGCCCTAGTCCCCTGCCAATTCGTTGCTATGCGTCGAGCCCGGGCGTGACAGGCGCTATCCGACAACCATCTTTTCCGCACCCGATGTCGCGCCGATGCCCTTCCCCTGGCGGCATCATTCCCCATGTTGGGCGGCATGACAGCCCTTTCCCTGCTCGATCTCGTCCCCGTCGTCGAAGGCGGCACGGTTGCCCAGGCGCTCGCCAATGCCGCCGATTTCGCGCGGCATGCCGAATCGCTTGGCTATCACCGCTATTGGTGCGCGGAACATCACGGCATGGCGGGGATTGCCAGCGCGGCGACGGCGGTGGTGATCGGCCATGTCGCGGCGGCGACGCGAACGATCCGCGTCGGCGCCGGCGGGATCATGCTGCCCAACCATTCGCCGCTGCAGATCGCCGAGCAGTTCGGCACGCTGGAGGCGCTGTTTCCCGGCCGCATCGATCTTGGCCTTGGCCGCGCGCCCGGTTCCGACCAGCGCGTCGCTCGAGCGCTTCGGCGGACGCTGGAGACCGATCCCAACGCCTTTCCCCAGGACGTGATGGAGCTGCAGAGCCTGTTCGCCGACGACGGCCAGACCGGCATTCGCGCGACGCCGGGCGCCGGCGCCAATGTGCCGATCTGGATATTGGGATCAAGCCTGTTCGGCGCGCAACTCGCCGCGGCGCTGGGCCTGCCTTATGCCTTCGCGTCGCATTTCGCGCCCGACGCGCTGGATCAGGCGCTGGCGATCTATCGCCGCGATTTCAGACCGTCGGCGCAGCTCGACCGGCCTTATGTCATGGCGGGATTCAACGTTTTCGCCGCCGATAGCGAGGATGAGGCGGACCGGATCGCCAGCTCGCAGCAGCAGGCGTTCGTCGCGCTGCGCACCGGCAATCCGCGGCAATTGCCGCCGCCCGTCGCGGGCTATCGCGCCAGCCTTGGCGCACAGGGCGCCGCGATCCTCGATCATGTGCTGCAATGTTCGGCCGTGGGCACGCGCGAGACGGTCGCGCGATCGCTCGCTACCTTCATCGAGCGCACCCGAGCCGACGAGCTGATGATCGCCAGCGCGATCTACGATCATCAGGCGCGCAAACGCAGCCTGGCGATCACGGCCGAGGCGATGGACGGCCTGACGGAAGGCGCTGTCGTCAGCTAGTCGCCGCCGGCAGCCGCAACCGCACCATCAGCCCGCCCAGATCCTCGCTTTCTTCCAGCGCGACCGTGCCGTCGTAGATTTCCGCGACGTCGCGGAAGATGGCGAGCCCCAGCCCGGTGCCGGGCTTGCCGCTATCGAGCCGGGCGCCGCGATCGAACAGGCGCTGCCGATCCGCTTCGGCGATGCCGGCGCCGTCGTCCTCGATCAGGAATTCGACGAACCCGGCCTGCGCGACGATCGTCACGAACACACTGCCGCCGCCATATTTGGCTGCATTTTCGATCAGATTGCCGAGCATCTCATCAAGATCCTGCCGCTCGACATGGACCTGGAGGTCCTTCGGCCCGTCCATGTCGAAGCGGATGTTGGGATAGAGCCGGCTGACCGCGCGCTCGACCGATTCGAGGCTCGGCCACACGTCCGCGCGGCTGTGCGCATGCCCGCGCCGGCCGACCGCGCGGGCGCGGGCGAGGTGATGATCGACCTGCCGCCGCATCGTTCGCGCCTCGCGAATCACCGTCGGCGCGAGATCGGCGGCATTGGCAGTCGCGGCGTTCATGATGACCGTCAGCGGCGTCTTCAGCGCATGGGCAAGGTTGCCGGCGTGGCGGCGCGCCTCCTCGGCCTGGCGTTCGTTATGTTCGATCAGGCCGTTCAGCTCCTCGACCATCGGCGCGACCTCGATCGGCATCGGCCGGTCGATCCGCGAGGCGCGGCCCGCGCGCATCTTCGCGATTTCCAGTCGCACCTTGCGGAGCGGCCAAAGCCCGTAGAAGGTCTGGAGCGCGGCCATCACGATCAAACCGAGACCGAGCAGAACGAAGCTGCGCACCAGCGTGCGCCGCACCACGCCGATCTGGTCGTTGAGCCCGTCGCGGCTGGCCGCCACCTGAAAACGCCAGCGAACGTTCGATCCGGGCAGCTTTACGTCGCGTTCGAGGATGCGCAGCTTTTCGCCGGGGAACTGGTCGCTGTCGAAGGCATAGGGCTCGTCGTGAACGGTGCGGTCGCCGAAGGCGAGCTGACGATCCCACAGCGATCGCGACGGAAAATCCTCATGGCCGGCGCCGCTGACCTGCCAGTAAAGCCCGGAATAGGGTTCGAGAAAGCGCTGGTCCGCGGCCTCGCGGTTGAACATCACTTCGCCGTCTGGCCCGATTTCGGCGGCAAGGATCTGTGCGCGCAGCACGTAGCTCAACTGGTCGTCGAAATTCTGGGTGACGGCCGCGGTGAGGCGTCGATCCAGCGCATAGCCGCCGCCCGCCAGCAAGACGGTGATCCAGGCCGCGGCGACCAGGATCATCCGCTGGCTCAACGATCCGGCGACCCGCGATCGATCGGCGGGCAGGACGCGCCATCGCAGGAAAGCGATCCGCGCCAGCGTGGCGAGGCCCAGAACGCCACCCATGAACAGCCCGCCGCCGATCCAGGCGTTCGATCGGCCGATCAGGATGCCGGCGATCATCGCCACGGCGACCAGCGCGATCCCGACGATCAGATCGCGCCGCCGGGGCTCTCCCGGGGCGGCGGAAACGGGCGAATCGTCGGTCAGGCGTCAGGATCCTCAAGGCTGTAGCCCAGCCCGCGGATGGTGGTGATCACGTCCTGGCCGAGCTTCTTGCGAATCCGCGTTACGAACACCTCGATCGTGTTCGAATCACGGTCGAAATCCTGATCGTAGATATGCTCGATCAATTCGGTGCGGCTCACCACCTTGCCCTTGTGATGGAGCAGATAGCTGAGAAGCTTGTATTCCTGCGCCGTAAGCTTCACCGGATCGCCCGCCTTGGTGACCTTGCCCGAGCGCGTATCGAGCCGAACGTCGCCGGCGGTAAGCTCCGAGGAGGCGTTGCCCGAGGCGCGGCGAATCAGCGCGCGCAGCCGCGCGATCAGTTCCTCGGACTGGAAGGGCTTGGCGACATAATCGTCCGCCCCGGCATCGAGCCCCGCGACCTTGTCCGACCAGCTGTCGCGCGCGGTGAGCACCAGGACGGGCATGGTTTTGCCTTCCTTGCGCCAGCGATCGAGCACCGTCAGCCCGTCGATTTCCGGGAGGCCGAGATCGAGCACCACGGCATCGTAATTCTCGGTCGATCCCATGAAATGGCCATCCTCGCCATCGGTGGCCAGATCGATCGCATAGCCGGCGCCTTCCAGCGTATTCTTCAGCTGCTGGCCCAGATTGGGCTCGTCTTCGACGATCAGAACGCGCATGTCTTTCCCCTGTCGGCGGCCACTGTCGCGCAGCCCTATTTGTCGGTGCGGCCGACGACCCGGCCCGATCGGCCATCGACGTCGATCCAGATCACAGTTCCATTGCGCAGGAACTTCAGCGTGTAAATGGCGCCATCCGGATCGAAATCGAAGCCCAGATACTGGGCGCCGCGCATCATCGGCACCACGCGGCGCTCGATCTCCGGCACCGGCATGATCCGCCCGTCGCGCCGGGCGCGCAGCGCTTCCTGCTGATCGTCATGGCGGCGCTGGGCGCCGGCATGGCTGGCGGGCACCAGCGTGACCAGCAACAGGCTCGCAATCGGAAAAACCATCTTCATCGCGAGGTGGCATATCGGCCGGCCGTTGAATAGCCTATGAATGCGACGCTTGCCCGGCCGCCGGCGCGGCCCTACGTCGCCGGCGATGGCTGCACCTGTTCTCTCTTACGAAAATCTCGGCGTGATCCAGGGATCGGGCTGGCTGTTCCGCGGGCTCGATCTGCATGTCGGCGCGCGCGATCGGCTGGCGCTGATCGGCCGCAACGGCGCCGGCAAGACGACCCTGCTCAAGCTGATCGCTGGCCGCATCGATGCCGACGAGGGGCGGCGCACGATCGTTCCCGGCACGCGCGTGATCCTGCTCGAGCAGGAGCCCGATCTTTCCCGCTTCGCGACCTTGCTCGATTACACGCTCGCCGGGGACGACGCCCCGGCGCGTCACGAGGTGGAGGCGATCGCCGACCAGATCGGCATCGATCTCTCGCGCGCCGCGGCAAGCGCCAGCGGCGGTGAGCGTCGCCGCGCCCAGATCGCCCGCGCGCTGGCGCAATCGCCCGACGTCTTGTTGCTCGACGAGCCGACCAACCACCTCGATCTCGCCGCGATCGAATGGCTGGAGGACTGGCTGAAGCGCTTCACCGGGGCGTTCGTCGTCATCAGCCACGATCGCACCTTCCTGACGCGGCTGACGCGATCGACGCTGTGGCTCGATCGCGGTGCGCTGCGCCGCCACGACGTCGGCTTCGGCGGCTTCGATGCCTGGACCGAGGCGGTCTATGCCGAGGAAGCGCGCGCCGCGCAGAAGCTCGACGCCAAGCTGAAGCTGGAGGAGCATTGGCTGCTCCGCGGTGTCACCGGCCGGCGGCGCCGCAATCAGGGGCGCCTGACCAAGCTGCACGAAATGCGCGCCGAACGCGCCGCGATGATGGGCCCGCAAGGCGCCGCGAACCTCACGATCGGCACCGATGATGTGCGCACCAAGACGGTGATCGACGCGAAACACGTCACCAAGCGCTACCCCGGTTCGGGCGGCGAGCGCACGGTGATCCGCGACTTCACCCTGCGCGTGACGCGCGGTGACCGGATCGGGATCGTCGGCGCGAACGGCGCGGGCAAATCCACGCTGCTCAAGCTGTTGACCGGCGAAATCGCGCCCGACGAGGGCCATGTCAGGCTCGCCAAGACGCTCGACGCGGTGATCATCGATCAGCAGCGCAGCCTGCTCTCGCCCGAAAAGCGCGCCCGCGACGTGCTGGCCGACGGTGGCGACTGGATCGAAGTGCAGGGCGTGAAGAAGCACATCCAGGGCTATCTGAAGGAATTCCTGTTCGAGCCGGGCATCGCCGACGCGCGGATCGCCAGCCTGTCGGGCGGGGAGCGTTCGCGCCTGCTGCTGGCGCGCGAATTCGCGCGGCCTTCCAACCTGCTGGTGCTCGACGAGCCGACCAACGATCTCGACCTCGAAACGCTTGATCTGCTGCAGGAAGTGATCGCCGATTATGACGGCACCGTGCTGATCGTCAGCCACGACCGCGATTTCCTCGATCGCACGGTGACGGTGACGGTCGGTCTCGACGGATCGGGCAGCGCGGACATCGTCGCGGGCGGCTATGAGGACTGGCAGCGCAAGCGCGTGCAGCGCACGGAGACCAGGCGCGCCGCGCCCCGAAAGGAAGCTCCGGTGGCGGCGCCGCCGCCCAAGGCCGCCAAGCTGAGCTACAAGGATCAGCGCGATTACGATCTGTTGCCGAAGCGGATCGAGGAGATCGAGCGCGCCATCGCGCGCGACGAGGCGGCGCTGGCCGACCCCGATCTCTACGCGCGCGATCCCGCCAGGTTCGATGCGCTGATGAAGGCGATCGCCGCGGCGCGCGACGAAAAGGACACGGCCGAACTGCGCTGGCTGGACCTCGCCGAGCAGGTAGAGGCGCTGGGCGCCTAGAGCGACTTGCCCGAGCGCCCGGCCAGATCGACGATATATTGCCAGGCGACGCGCCCTGATCGGCTGCCGCGCCGGGTTGCCCAGGCGACGGCGTCATGGGCGTCGAACGCCAGTCCGTGCGCTGCCGCATAACCCCGCACGATCGCCAGATAGCCGTCCTGATCGACGACGTGGAAGCCGAGGCTGAGCCCGAAACGGTCGGCGAGCGCCAAGTGATCGTCCACCGAATCGCGCGGGTTGATCGCGCTTTCCTGCTCGGCGATGTCGCGCGGGACGAGGTGGCGGCGGTTGGCGGTGATCAGCAGGCGGGCATTCTTCGGCCGCGCTTCCGCCCCGCCCTCGAGCATCGATCGGAGCGCGCGCGCATCCCCCGCGACATCGAAGCCGAGATCGTCGATGAACAGCGCAAAGGCGCGATCGACCGGCGCGATCGCATCGAACAGCGCGGGCAGGCTATCGAGCCGCGCGCCGACCAGCTCGATCAGCGCGATATTGCCGCCGGCCGCCTGCACCGCTGCGATGGCGCTTTTCACCACCGCCGATTTGCCGGTGCCGCGCGCGCCCCACAAAAGCACGTCCTGCGCGGCATGGCCAGCGGCGAGCCGATCGAGATTGGCGAGCAGCGCCGCCTTCTGCTGATCGATCCCGTGGAGCATATCGAGCGGCAGCGGCGCGAACTGCCGCGCCGCCGATAGCGTGTCGTCGCGCCAGACATAGGCGGGGAAGGCCAGCGGATCGGCGGCCTTGCGCGCGGGCGGCGCCAGGCGATCGAGCGCAGCGGCGATGCGGTCGAGCGGATCGGTCATGGAGGCTGTCCTACCCGATCGATCAGGCGATGCAACCTCAGCCGGGCGCGCGATCGGCTAGGGTTGCGTCGCCGCCAGGTGAGCGCGGATATGGGCGTCGTCCGGCGCCAGGCTGGCGGCCTTGGCGAGCAGCTGGCGCGCGCCGTCTCGATCACCGGCCTTGAGCAGCGCCCAGCCATAGGCGTCCGCGGTGGCCGGGTTCATTGGCGCCAGCCGATAGGCGGCGGCGGCATAGACCTTGCCCCTGGCGGGATCGCCGTTGCCGACATAGGCATAGCCGAGCTCGGCGAGGATCGCGGCGTCGCGATCGCCCAGCGTGGCGCGCAATCCTTCCAGAGTCCTGATCGCGGCGGGCCAGTCGCCTGCGGCGACCTGCCAGTGCGCGGCGAGCCGTCGCGCGGGAATGTCTTCGGGGTTCTGCGACAGGAACAGCGTCAGTGCCTTTTGTGCGGCGGCGCGCTGGCCGGTGCGATCGAGCGCATCGACGAGGCGAAGCATCACGGGCTCGTCGAAGCGCAGATTGGCGGCGCGGGCATAAGCGCCGGCGGCGTCGAGCGGCCGGTTCATTACCCAATATGTGTCACCCAGCACCAGCAGCGCATCGGGCGATCCCGGCGCAGCGCGCGCCAGCGCTTCGGCCTGCGCCAGCGCCGCGTTGGTCTGCCCCGCGTCGATCAGCCCGCGGATATAGCCCAGCCCGGCGATCGGATCGCCCGGCGCGGCGTCGGCCGCGGCCGAAAGGGTGGCGAGGCCATCGTCGCTGCCGAACGGCGCTGGCGAGGGGCGCAGCGGATTGGCCGCACGATCGATGAAGCGCGCCGCCCAGTCGCGTTTGCCGCCGGCTTCGAACGCGCGCGCGACCAGCGTCAGCGTATAGCTGTCGGCATCGCCGCGCAGCGCCAGCGGCCGCAACGCGTCGAGCGCGCCGTCGGCGTCGCCCGATCGCAGCAGCGCCGCGCCGAGTAGCCGCCGGGCGGCGAAGTTCATCGGCTGATCGTCAAGCAGCGCGCGCCATTTGCCGATCGCCTGTTCATAAGCGCCGCCGCGATAATCGAGCATGCCGCCAAGCAGCAGCGCGCCGGGCATGTCGTCCACCGCACCATCGGTGCGCTGGAGCAGGTCACGCGCCAGATCGTCCTTGCCGGCGCGCGCCGCCAGCACCGCTTGCAGATAATAAGCCTGCGCATTGCCGGGACGAGCGACCAGCGCGCGCCGCGTCGCGTCCAGCATGTCGCGGTAGCGGCCGAGATCGCCCAGCGTCGCCGCCTTGTCGAGCAGCGCGTCGCCATTGCCGGGATCGGTCTTGAGCGCGGCATCGAACCACGGCAGCGCGGCCACCAGCCCGTATTGGGCGCGGATCAGCTCGCCTTTCAGCGTCAGCGCGCGGGCGTCGTTCGGGGCGAGCGCCAGCGCGCGTCCGATCGACTCCAGCGCGCCGGCATTGTCGCCCGATTGCAGGCGGAGATCGGCGAGATCGGTCCACGCCGCCGCGTCGTCGGGCGTGTCGGCGAGCAGCGTTTCCATCGTCGCGCGCGCTTGCGGCAAGTCGCCGTTCGCCGCCAGCGCGCGCGCGCGGACGCGCGTGGCATAGCCGGCATAGCGCGGCAGCGCGCGCCCTGCTTCGGCGATCGCCTTGTCCGGGTCGCCCTGCAGCAGCCATGCCTCGGCATAAAGGTGATGCGCGCGCGCCGGATCGAATCCGGTCGAGACGGCGCGATCCAGCTCGGCCTCGGCGCCCGCGCCATCGGCATTGGCGAGATCGAGGCGAGCGAGCAGCGCATGCGCCAGGCCCCAATCGGGATCGTCGTAGCTCGCCTTGATCGCGGCCGCGCGCGCGGCGGTGACATCGCCGGCGCGGTAGTGCTCCAGGCTCTCGACAAGCTCGCTACGGGCGCGCGTCGCATCGGGCGCGGCGCGAAGGTGCTGTACGGCCAGCACCACGGTGATGATCAGCGCGATCGCGGCGATCGCGGCTCCGCCGCGGATCAGCCAGCGCCGGTCGAGCCGCAGCTTGCGGCGACGACGGCGAACCCAGCGCTTGCGCGGCGCCGCGCGCTCAGCCGTGGAGGCCATAGGATTTCAGCAGGTCGTACAGCGTCGGACGGCTGATCCCCAGCAGCTTGGCGGTGCTCGAGATATTGCCCTCGGCGCGAGCCAAGGCGTGGCGAATCGCGCGGCGATCGGCATGTTCGCGCGCCGCCTTCAGGTTGATCGTGTCGTCGTCCCCGCCGCCGTCGAGATCGAGATCGGCGGCGGTGATGCTCTTGCCCTCGGCCATCACGACCGCGCGTTTGATCCGGTTTTCCAGCTCGCGGACGTTGCCGGGCCAGCCCCAGGCGTCGATCGCGGCGCGCGCATCGGGCGCGAGGCCGATGACCTGCGGGTTCATCGTCCGCGCATATTTCGCCAGGAAATGCCGCGCGAGCAGCCCGGCATCGCCCGGCCGCTCGGCAAGCGACGGGATCCGCACGACAATTTCGGCAAGCCGGTAGTAAAGGTCCTCGCGGAACCGCCCATCGGCGACCATCGCGTCGATATCCTGATGCGTGGCGCAGACGATCCGCGTATCGACGGCGATCGGCTTGCGACCGCCGATCCGCTCGATCACGCGCTCCTGCAGGAAGCGCAGCAGCTTCACTTGCAGGGCGAGCGGCACGTCGCCGATCTCGTCGAGGAACAGCGTGCCGCCGGCGGCGAGCTCGATCTTGCCTTCGGTGGTCTTCACAGCGCCGGTGAAAGCGCCCTTCTCGTGGCCGAACAGCTCGCTTTCCAGCAGCGTCTCGGGAATCGCCGCGCAATTGATCGCCACGAAAGCGCCCCCGCGCCGCGGGCTCGCATCATGCAGGCCGCGCGCCAGCAATTCCTTGCCGGTGCCGCTTGCCCCCAGCAGCATCACCGAAACGTCCGCACCGGCCACGCGCTCGATCATGCGCGTGACCTTGAGCATTTCGGGCGCTGCGGCGATCATGCCGCCAAGCACCGATTGGCCGCTGGCCTGCGCCGCCAGGCGGCGATTCTCTGTCTCAAGCGCATGAACGTGGAACGCCCGATCGACGATCAGGCCAAGCGCGTCGATGTCGATCGGCTTTTGGTAGAAATCCCACGCCCCGTCGGCGATTGCCTTGAGCGCGCTTTCGCGCGCGCCGTGGCCCGATGCGACGATCACCTTGGTATCGGGCTTCAGCGACAGGATTTCGGCAAGCGCGGCGAAGCCTTCGGTCACGCCGTCGCCATCGGGCGGCAGGCCGAGATCGAGCGTGACGACATCGGGCTCCTCGGCGCGGAGCAGCGCGATCGCTTCCGCCCGATCGGCCGCGACGAGCACATCATACCCGTCATAGGCCCAGCGAAGCTGCCGCTGCAGGCCAAGATCGTCCTCGACGATCAGCAGCTTGCGTCGAACGTCGGTCATGCCGCCCTCTCGATGTGATGATGGTCGTCGCGGGCGAGCGGCAGGGTGAGGCGAAAGCGCGTGCCCTCGCCCTCGCGGCTGGCGACGCTCAGCGCGCCGCCCATCGCGCCGGCCAGTTGCCGCGCCTCGAAGGCGCCGATCCCGAAGCCGCCGGGCTTCGACGAAACGAACGGCCGGAACAGCTGGTCGCGCACGAACGCTGCGGACATGCCGCAGCCGCGATCGATGATGTCGATCACGCCGCGCCCATCCTCCTCGTCCAGCGCCAGCGTGACGGCGGCCTGCCCCGGGCTCGCCTCGATCGCATTCTGGATGAGATGGCCGAGCAATTGCTCGAGCCGGGCGGCGTCGGCCAGCACCGCGCGCGGGCAATCGCCCACCACGGTAATCGGGTGCTGCGCGCGCCGCGTCGTCGCCATGCGCGCGACGAGCGCCGGCAGATCGACCGGCGTGATCCGATCGGGCCGGCCGCCGTGATGCTGCGAGAGCCGCGCGAGAAGCGCGTTCATGCGATCCGCCGATTCCTTCAATGTCGCAACCATATCGGCCCGGAACGCGGGATTGTCGGCATGCCGTTCGGCGTTGCGCGCGACCAGCGTCAGCTGGCTGACGAGATTCTTGATGTCGTGGATGATGAAGGCGAAGCGGCGGTTGAATTCGTCGAAACGGTGCGCATCGGCCAGCGCGGCGTGGCTCCGCGCCTCGGCGAGATAGCTCGCCGCCTGCCGGCCCAGGATCCGCAGCAGATCGAAATCCTCCCAATCGAGCTGACGATCGACCGGCGGCCGGGCGAGCAGGATCGCCCCGGCAAGCCGATCGAAATGCATCAGCGGCACCAGCACCCAGGCTTCCGACGCCTCGATCATCCACAGCGGCAGCACCGCGCGTTCCGCGGGGTCGTGCGCGGCCTTCCGCAGCGCATCGATCTCGACGATCCGGCCGGTCGTTTGCAGATGCCGCACCAGCGCCTCGTCGCCGATCGGCCCCGGCGGCTCCGTGCTGTGCCATTGCCACGCCGCCGCAACGGCGAGGCTCGTTCCGTCGGGTGTCAGCAGCAGCCCCGCCGGCGCATCGATCACATCGCCCACCGCCTTCACGATTCGTTGTTCAAGCGGCGCTGCGTCTTCCTCCGGCTTGCCCAGCGTATCGGTGAAGCGCACCCATTCGGCGCGATAGTCGTAACGGTGCTGGAACAGGTGTTTCGCCAGTTTGACCTTGATCCAGGCGCGAAGCCACGGGGTCGACAACAAGGTGAGGATCGCGGCGGTGGTGCCGAAAACGAAGGCGGTCTGCTCGATTCGGGCGTGATCGCCGCCCACGCGCGCGATGATGCCTGTCGCCACCATCATCGCCAGCAGGTAGAGCGCGATCGCGGCGAGCGACATCGACTGATAGGCGACGGTGCGCGACACTTGCAGCTGCCAGTCGCCATTGCGATGCACCGCCAGCGCGAACAGCGGCGCCAGGCCGGCGAGCGCCAGCCCGCGCGCGGCGACCATGCCCGACGGCCAGCTATTGCCGAAATAGGCGGTCGCATAGAGCGCGAGGTCCATCCCCCACAGCAGCGCCAGCGCCATCACCGTCAGGCGAATGCCGCTGCGCGCGCCGGGGCTGACCGCGGCGTAAAGGTGATGGACGAGCACCAGCGCGCTGACGGCGACCATCATCCTGAGCACCCAGGACGCGGCGAGCAGGCCCGGCGCCGGCGCTCCGCTGGCCGCCAGGGCGACGTCCAGCGTGGTGCCGGCGACGACGATCGCCGCGACGACGCCGTAGATCAGCCCGACGCCGGTCGCTTGCGTGCCGTTGCGGCCGCGCCGCGCGAGGGCGAACATGAAGCCCAGCCAGGCGAGATCCCTGAGGCTCTCGGCGATCCGCGACGCAACGTCGCGCGCGTCGATCCCGGCGACCGCCAGCGCCGACAGCGCGGTGAAGCCCAGCGCGACGATGAACGCCGCACGCGGCAGCGCGGCGCCCTTCCGACGCAGCTCGGCCAGCGCGACCGCGGCGAACAGCAGCGCGGCCAGCGCATGTCCCCACAGCGTGACGGAGCCCAGCATGGCGATCAGCGCGCCCCTTCGGGCCAGATCACCACGCGGATCGTCTGCAACAGGATCAGCAGGTCGAGAAACGGCGAATAATTCTTCGCGTAGTAGAGATCATATTCCAGCTTCTGGCGAGAATCCTCGATCGAAGCGCCATAGGGATAATTGATCTGCGCCCAGCCGGTGATCCCCGGCTTCACCATGTGGCGTTCGGCATAATAAGGCAGCTGCTGTTCGAGATCGTCGACGAATTGCGGTCGTTCGGGACGCGGGCCGACGAAGCTCATCTCGCCCTTCAGCACGCTCCATGTCTGGGGCAATTCGTCGATGCGCAGCTTGCGGATGATCCGGCCGACGCGCGTGATCCGCGGATCGTCCTTTTCCGCCCACACCGCCTGGCCGGCGATCTCCGCGTCCTGCCGCATCGAGCGCAGCTTCACGATGTCGAACCCCTGGTTGTACAGGCCGACGCGCCGCTGGCGATAGAAAGCGGGGCCGCGACTCTCCAGCTTCACCGCGATCGCGGTGACGGCGATCAGCGGCAGGGTGACGATCATCAACACGAGGCTGGCGACGATATCGAACAGCCGCTTGACGATGCTGGAGAGCACGCGGCTCGACGAGAATCCGTCGGAAAAGATCAGCCAGGAGGGATTGACGCTGTCGAGATCGACTCGCCCCGTCTCGCGTTCGAGGAAAGTCGATATCTCGTTGACGTGCACGCCCGTCGTCTTGATCCGAAGCAGATCCTTGAGCGGCAGGGCGTTGCGCCGTTCCTCGAGTGCCAGCACGACTTCGCTGGCGTTGAGCAGCACGACGTGATCGGCGAGATTGTAGATCGCGTCGCGCGCGATCGCTTCGGGTATCACCCGGTTGGTTTCGCTCATCGACACATAGCCGACGACGACGAAGGCCGCGCCGGGCGTGGCCGCAAGCGTCTTCAGCCGCGCCGCGCGCGGGCCGGCGCCGAGCACGACGACGCGCCGCTTGAACGCCTGGCTGCCGAGCGTCTTGCCCAGCAGGATGCGCAAGCCGATGAGCATCACCGCGGCAAAGCCCATCGCATACAGCAGGTTCGATCGCCAGAAGGTCAGCTGCGGCAGCAGGAAGAACACCAGGCTGAGGAAGATTGTGCCGAGCGACACCGCGACGAGCAGCCGCGCCGTCGCGACGCGCAGCGATTGCAGGGCATCGGCGCCGTAAACGCCCACCGCGATCATCGCCAGCTCCATGCACAGCACGAAGCTCGTCAGTTGCGGGATCCGAGTGGCGATCGGCTCGACCAGCATGCCGATCTGCCCGGCCCTGATCGTCCAGCCGAGTTCGGCCGCGACCACCAGCAGCACGATGTCGAACAGCCCGAGCAGCAGCACGGCGTTCGGCACATAATGTTTGAACAGCCTGATCATCGCCGCTGGCGCTTTCCACTGGATGTAAACAATTCCGACACGCTTGCGGCTGTCGCAGAAATTGACAAACAAAGGTTGAACGCCGCGCATCCAATCGCGGCACAGGCAGTTTTCGTTGGCGAGCAAACCGCTTAGACCGTCATCCCCTGGGGAGATTGCCATGTCCGATCAGCCGCGTATCGTCCCCGTGATCCTGTCGGGCGGATCAGGTACGCGGTTGTGGCCGATGTCGCGCCCCGAACGGCCCAAGCAACTGATGCCGCTCACCGCCAGCGAAACCATGTTGCAGCTGACGGCGCGACGCACCGCCGCCGATCCCCGCTTCGAGCAGCCGATCGTCGTCGCCAACGCAGCGCACGCAGAAGCGATCGAAGCGCAACTCGCCGAGGTCGGCGCGGCGCCGCAAGCGCTGATCCTCGAGCCGGTCGGGCGCAACACGGCGCCGGCGATCGCGCTGGCGGCGATCGCCGGGGGGGGCGGCGCGGCGGCGCTGCTGGTGGTGCCGTCCGATCATGTCATCAAGGACGTGGCGGCGTTTCAAGCCGCGATCGAGCGGGCGTTGCCGATGGTCGATGACGGCTGGTTGGTGACCTTCGGCATCGCGCCAGATGCGCCCGAAACCGGCTATGGCTGGATCGCCGAGGGGGAAGAGATCGCGGCGGGCATCCACCGCGTCGATCGCTTCGTCGAAAAGCCGCCGCGCGATCAGGCCGAAGCGATGCTCGCGGCCGGCGGTCATTATTGGAACGGCGGCATCTTCCTGTTTCGCGCCGACATGTTCCTTGGCGCGCTATCGGTCTTTTCGCCCGATATGCTGGCGGCCTGCCAGGAAGCG
>JBQCEK010000312.1:0-10218 GCA_051960335.1 Sphingomonas sp. | reverse complement strand
CGCGAACCGATAAGCGGCCGGATTTCCGATCGCAAGGTCGATGCCGGCAACCTGGTGGCGGGCGGCGACGGATCGGCAGCGACGCTGCTGACGACGATCAACGCACTCGATCCGATCTACTTCAGCTTCGACGCGTCGGAAGCCGAGTTCCTCAAGACCAAGCGCGATCAGCAGGCCGGCCACGCCCCCTCGCCCGTCGAGATCAAGCTACAGGATGAAAGCAGCTACCGCTGGCACGGCAAGCTCGATTTCACCGACAACGGGCTCAATCCCAATTCGGGGACGATCCGGGTGCGCGCGGTGATCGATAATCCGGGGCTGTTCCTCACCCCCGGCATGTTCGGCAACGCGCGGCTGTCGAGCGGCGGCAGCGTTCCGGCGATGCTGGTGCCCGATGCGGCGATCACCACCGATCAGGCGCGCAAGCTGGTCACGGTGGTCAGCAAGGACGGCACCGCGCAAGCAAAGCCGGTGCAGCTCGGCCCGGTGGTCGATGGCTTACGCGTGATCCGCAGTGGCCTGACACCGCAGGATCGCGTCATCATCAGCGACCCCGAGCTGGCCCAGCCCGGCGGCAAGGTCATCGTCAAAGCGGGCAAGATCGCCCCGGTTACGGCCGATGCGCCCCCGCCGCCAGTCAGCGACCCGACCAGCGGCGAAGCGACCTTCGCGGCCAACTAGCACGCTACCGTTCGGGCTGAGCTTGTCGAAGCCCGTGCCCTTGCGGCGCGCCCTTCGACTTGGCTCAGGACGAACGGCAGGCATGAATTCACGGGCTCGTTAGCCCCACAAAGGAGCAGGCACATGCGCCTCTCGCGGTTCTTCATCACGCGGCCGATCTTCGCCGCGGTGATCGCGGTCGTCATCACGATCGTCGGCGCCATCGCCTATCTCGGGCTGCCGGTGTCCCAATATCCAAATATCGTCCCACCCACGGTGACGGTGACGGCCAACTATCCCGGTGCCACCGCGCAGACGGTGGCGGATACCGTCGCCGCGCCGATCGAGCAGCAGATCAACGGCGTCGACAACATGCTCTACATGTCGTCGCAATCGACCGGCGACGGCCGCGTGACGATCACCGTCACTTTCAAGATCGGCACCGATCTCGATGCCGCACAGGTGCTGGTGCAGAACCGCGTCGCCATCGCCACGCCGACGCTGCCCGAAGAGGTGCAGCGGCTGGGCGTGGTGACGCAGAAGACGTCGCCGGACTTCCTGATGGTCGTCAATTTGATCTCGCCAGACAACTCGCTCGATCGCGGCTATATCTCGAATTACGCGCTGACGCAGATCCGCGACCGACTGACCCGCATCGATGGCGTTGGCGACGTGCGGCTGTTCGGCAACCGTGATTATGCGATGCGCGTGTGGATCGATCCCGGCCGCGCCGCCGCGCTCAATCTCACCGCCGGCGATATCGTCTCGGCGCTTCGCGCGCAGAACGTTCAGGTCGCCGCGGGCACGTTGGGCGCGCCGCCTTATGCGCAGGGCAATGCTTTCCAGCTGAACGTCGAGGCGCAGGGCCGCTTCACCGATCCGTCGCAATTCTCCAACATCGTCATTCGCACCGATGCCGATGGCCACCAGGTCCGCGTGTCGGATGTCGCGCGGGTCGAGCTCGGCGCCGACGATTATTCGTCGAACACCTATCTGTCGGGCAAGCCGACCGTCATCATGGCGGTGTTCCAGCGTCCCGGATCGAACGCGCTCGCTGCCGCGCAGGCGGTCAACAAGGAGATGGAGACTGTCTCCAAGACGTTCCCCAAGGGGCTCGCCTACCGCGTCATCTACAATCCCACCGAGTTCATCTCGCAATCGATCGACGCGGTGTTCCACACGCTGTTCGAAGCGGTGATCCTCGTCGTTCTCGTCATCATCGTGTTCCTGCAGAAATGGCGCGCGGCGATCATTCCGGTGGTCGCGATCCCTGTCTCACTGATCGGAAGCTGCCTCGCGCTCGCCGCGTTCGGCTATTCGCTCAACAACCTGTCGCTGTTCGGCATGGTGCTGGCGATCGGCGTGGTGGTCGATGACGCGATCGTCGTTGTCGAGAATGTCGAGCGCAATCTGGAGCGCGGCCTGTCGTCGCTCGAAGCGGCCAAGACCTCGATGGACGAGGTGTCGGCGGCGCTGATCGCGATCGTGCTGGTGTTGTGTGCGGTGTTCGTGCCGACGCTGTTCCTCACGGGCCTATCGGGCGCGTTCTATCAGCAGTTCGCGGTGACGATCGCGACGGCGACGATCATCTCGCTGATCCTGTCGCTCACGCTGTCGCCCGCACTCGCCGCGCTGCTGCTCAAGCCCAACGATCATCGCGGCGAACGCCACGCGGTGGTGCGCTGGCTGCATCATGCCGGTGATCGCTTCAACCGCGCGTTCGAGCGGCTGAGCAACGGCTATGCGAGCCTCACGCGTCGGCTGGTGTCCCGCCCGAAATCGATGATGCTCACCTATGCGGGGCTGATCGCCGCGACGATCGGGCTGTTCTGGGTGACGCCGTCGGGCTTCATCCCGGCGCAGGACCAGGGCTATTTCCTCACCGTCATCCAGCTGCCGCCGGGCAGCTCGCTCGAACGCACCGACGCGGTGATGCAGAAGGTCGCGAAGCGCATCCTGCCGATCCCCGGCGTCAAGGGCTCGGTGATGCTCGCCGGCTTCGATGGCCCGTCGCAGACGCTCGCGCCCAACGCCGCCGCCGCCTACGTGCCGCTTGAGTCGTTCGAGGAACGCAAGAAGCTGGGCGTCACCTTCGCCGGCATCATGGCCGAAGCGCAGAAGCGCACCGCCGATATCAACGAGGCGCGGCTGATGATCGTGCCGCCGCCCCTGATCCAGGGCATCGGTTCGGCGGGCGGCTATCGGATGATGGTCGAGGATCTGGGCGATCACGGTTATGACGCGCTCGGCAAGAACGCTTATGCGCTGATCGGCAAGGCCAACCAGACCAAGGGCTTGAAGCAGGTCTATACCTTCTTCAACACTGCAACTCCGCGCATCTTCGCCGACATCGATCGCCGCAAGTCGGATATGCTGGGCGTGCCGCCGGAACGCGTGTTCGAGGCGCTGCAGGTCTATCTCGGCTCGACCTACGTCAACGACTTCAACCTGTTGGGGCGGACCTATCACGTCACCGCGCAGGCGGAGGCCGACGCGCGCCGCACGCCGGCGGATATCGCCAACCTCAAAACGCGGTCCAATTCGGGCGCGATGGTGCCGATCGGATCGGTCGCCACCTTCGACAGCAAGACCGGGCCGTATCGCGTGACGCGCTATAATCTCCACCCCGCGGTCGCCGTCGATGGCGATACCGCGCCGGGCTATTCGTCGGGCGCCTCGCTGACGACGATGGAAAAGCTCGCCGATCAGACGCTTCCGGCCGGCTATGCCCATGAATGGACAGACGTCGCCTTCCAGCAAAAGCTTGCCGGCAACACGGCGGGGCTGGTGTTCGGCCTGTCGGTGCTGTTCGTCTTCCTGGTGCTCGCCGCGCAATATGAAAGCCTGGTGCTGCCGCTGGCGATCATCCTGATCGTGCCGATGTGCCTGCTGGCGGCGATGATCGGCGTGAACCTGCGCGGGATGGACAACAATGTCCTCACCCAGATCGGCCTCGTCGTGCTGATCGCGCTCGCCGCGAAGAACGCGATCCTGGTGGTCGAATTCGCGCGGCAAGCCGAGGACGAGGACGGGTTGTCGCCTGTGGAGGCCGCCGTTCGGGCGGCGCGCGATCGCTTGCGGCCGATCCTGATGACCAGTTTCGCCTTCATTCTCGGTTCGGTGCCGTTGCTGATCGCCAGCGGGGCCGGCGCGGAGCTCCGCCAGGCGCTGGGCACCGCGGTGTTCTTCGGCATGCTGGGCGTCACCGGCTTCGGGCTGATCTTCACGCCGACCTTCTACGTCGTCTGCCGCGCGCTGGGCGATCGACTCTCCCGCCGCCGCAAGCGGCCGGATGCCGAGCCGATGCTGCAGCCCGCCGAATAAGGACTGAATCTCATGTCACGTCTTCGCGCTTCCCTCGCCTCGCTATCCGCGCTCGCGCTTGCCGCCTGCGCGGTGGGGCCGGATTACGTCGCTCCTGTCCCACCCGCGACGGCGTCCGGCCCCTTCCTCTCGGCTCGAACGTCAGCGGTTTCTCCCGCCCCGGCCGACGATCGCTGGTGGCGATTATACAACGATCCGGTGCTCGACGGGCTCGTCGCCGATGCGCTTTCCGCCAATACCGACGTCCGCGTCGCGGTCGCGCGGATCGCCAAGGCGCGCGCCGGGCTCAGGGGCGCACGCTCGGCTGAGCTGCCGCAGACCACCATCGGCGCCGACCCGAGCTACGGCCGCCTCCCCGCCGATCAGCGCCAGCCCGGCGCGAAGCGGGAGGATTGGACCGTCGATACCGGGCTCGAAGTTTCGTACGAACTAGACCTCTTCGGCCGCGTCCGACGCGATGTCGAAGCCTCGAAAGGCGATATGGAAGCCGCGCAGGCCGATGCCGATGCGGTGCGCGTCGCGATCGCCGCCGATACCACGCGCGCTTATGCGGATGCCGCGTCGGCTGCCGAACGGCTGGCAGTCGCCAGGCATATCGTTGCGCTGCTCGATCAGTCGCTGACGCTCACCGAGCGTCGCCATTCGGCCGGCCTCGCCGACGGTTTGGACACCGCGCGCATCGCCGCGTTGCGCAATCAGCGCGCCGCCGATGTCCCGACGATCGAGGCCGAACGTCAGGCGGCGCTGTTTCGCCTGGCGACGCTAACCGGCCGGACACCGGCGGCGCTGCCGCCGATCGCGGCCCAGCGAACCGAGACGCTTCGGCTCGATCAGCCGATTCCGGTCGGCGACGGCCGGGCGCTGCTGGCGCGTCGCCCCGACGTGCGGGCGGCGGAGCGTCGTCTCGCGGCATCGACCGCGCGGATCGGCGTCGCCACCGCCGATCTCTATCCGCACATTTCGCTGGGCGGATCGATCGGCTCGACCGGCAATTCACTGGGCAATTTGTTCGGCGCGGGGCCGCTGCGCTGGTTGCTTGGCCCGCTGATCAGCTGGTCATTTCCCAACAGCAGCGCAGCGCGCGCCAAGATCGCCGGCGCGCGCGCCGATACGCAAGCGGATCTGGCGACCTTTGACGGGACAGTGCTGACCGCGCTTCAGGAAACCGAAACCGCTTTGTCCAACTATGCGCACGATCTCGATCGCCGCACCGCGCTTCAGGCGGCCTATGACGAGGCGGAAAAGGCAGTGACGATCACGCGCGCGCAACAGCGCGAAGGTGCGGTCAACTCGCTCGACCTGCTCGATGCGGAACGCACTTTCGCCGATGCCCAGGCCGCGCTCGCCGATGCCGACGCAGGCATCGCCGACGATCAGATCGATCTGTTCAAGGCGCTCGGCGGCGGCTGGGATACGCGCAGCGTGGCAGCGCCGGACAAGGCCGGCTGACCGGCAGTCCGCTGCGATCGTCGCGCCACGTCCGCATAGCTTGCGGCAATGCGTTTCGCGGCGAACGTCGAAATCGTGCGATCGATGCTCTGTAGCAACGCCGGCACGGTCGTATCGCCGGGATGCACGGCGATGCGGACCGTGGGCAGCGCGCCGAGCCCGATCCGTGCCGCCCGCGCGACCAGCAACGAACTGGCGATCCGTGGCCGGCTGCGGCTGGCCCAGGTGATCACCGGGCCGCGCGCGATGGTCGTATCGTCGATCGGGTTCCACACGCGCCAATGATCCTCGGCTAGCGGAAATCCCGCCTCGACCAGCGCCACGCGGGCATCCTGGCCATACAGCCACGCGGGGGCGACGAAACCCGCCGTCGGCCGGCCGATAATGTCCTCGATCAGGCGCCGGCCATCCTGCATGCGGCGCAGCGCCTCGGCTCGGCCGAGCCCAAGGAACTCGCCCTCACCCGCGGTCATGTGCTTCGCCTTCAATCGGGCCGCCGCGCCGCGATGCGGCGTATCGTCGCGGTGGAACCAGCCGTGCACGAACATCTCCACGCCCGCATCCGCCCAGCGCCGCAGCTTCGCCTGGAACCGGGGGTCGCCCGAAAGCGGCGCCTCGCCCCAATGATCGGGCACGACCAGCATCGCGAAGCGCGGGGCGCCGATGAGGCCAGTCAGCCGATCGGCAAGATGATCCACCGCCGCCTCGAATTTCGGGCCGACGTCATGGATCGACAGCAGCAGGTCGCGGCGCGGCTCAGGCGACATCGGAGGACCGGCGGACAAGCGAGCCATAAAGTCCGAACAGTTCGTCGAAATGCGAATCCATCGTTCGGGTCGATGCGGCGGCGCGGGCGGCCCGATCGCGATGCAGCGCAGGCGCGCTGTCGATGAAGCCCCGGATCGCCGCGCTCAGCGCCTGCCCGTCGGTCGCGCGATAAGTGGCGCCCTGCCCCTCGACGAACTGATCGGCCGCGCCGCCGCCATTCGGCACGATCAGCGGCAAGCCGCTGGCGCGGGCCTCGGCCGCGACCATGCAGAAAGTCTCCGCCTCACAGCCATGAACCAGCGCATCGGCCGAAGCCAGGATGGCGGCCACCTGGGCGCGATCGGCGATCGGTTTGAGCAACTGGACATGGGGATTGCCGCCTGCCGCCCGGCGAACCTTGTCGCGCTCACGGCCATCGCCGATCAGCACCAGCCCGATCGGCCGATCATAGCCCGCCGCGGCGACGGCATCGATCACCATCGGCCAGCGCTTTTCGGGCGCCAGCCGGCCCATCCCGACAAGCAGCGCGGCATCTCTGGGCATGGCGCAGCGTTCGAGCAATTCAGCGCGCAATGCTTCGCTGCGATGTGATGGCGAGAAGATGCCCGGTTCCACTCCCATCGGCTGCGTGACGACATGGCCAAGGCCGCCTTCGGTCAAGCGCCGTGAGAGGTCCCGGCTGGCGCTGACGATCAGGTCGAATTGTTGATCGAGCAGCCGCAAATGGCGCCAGAACCAGTCGAAGCTGCGATCGATCGTCTCGCGTCGCGCAATGCCGCCAAACCAGCGATAGGCGTAGGCGGCCAACGGATCGGCATGCATGATCAGCGCGCGCGGCGCATTGCCCCGCCAACGCGCGACCATCGCGGCGCTGCTCCACGGCGATGACACCTCGACCATATCCGGCCGCAGTTTATCGAGCGCATCGTGCAGCATCGCCTCATCGTCGAAATAGCGATAGCTGCGATCGAGTGGAAAGCGCGGCGCCGGGATCGTGACGATACGCGCATTGCGGCCGAAATGGCGGACACCGTGCTGCTCGCCCGGTGCAAGCACGATGATTTCATGGCCAGCCGCAGGCCCGGCGCGCAGCTTGCGCTCGATATAGGTTTTCACCCCGCCGCCGCTGGGCGTGTAGAAGGCGCAGACATCGACGATGCGCACGACGCTATCTCCCGATCGGACCGAACGAAAACAGGCCGCGACGATAGTTCATCACGATGGTGATCGGCGTCGGCCCGGCGCCGGCCGTCGCGCTGGCTGCATCGGCCTTCGGCTTGGACCAGCCCAGCCGCGGATTACCGGCGAAACCGATGCCGTCGGTCGACAGGCCGAACTTCCTGTTCGAATCGCGATCGTGGAGCAGGCTCACAGCATATTTGCCGGCATGCGGCACGCGAATGCACAGCTTCACGGGCCCGGATGCCGGCACGGGTTCTTCCACCCGCCGAAACACCTTCCCCGCCGCGACCAGCTTGTTGTCGTCGGCAAGGAAGTCGTCGTCATTGTCCGGATAGACCTCAAGCTTGATCAGCCCACGCCGATCCTTCAGCCCTTCGACGGAGACGAGGAACGACGGCCCTTCCTCCGGACTGCGGCAGCGGCCCTCGGCTTTGCCGAGATCGGGGGTCGATCGCAGCGTCGTCTGCCCGGACAACAAGGTGGCCGCGAGGAATGCCGAAACGATCACGCCGTCTTCTCCTGATGGAGCAAGCCGGCAGCGCCCACCGCAGCGCCGACCAGCAGATGAGTGAGCAATATCAGGCTCGCGATCATCGCGATCATCGCCGCCACGTCACCGTCGCGGCCGATGGCGAAGATGGCGATGCCGACAAACGCAAGCTCCTTGTTGGGCAACAACGGCAGGCGCGACAGCAATTGCCGCAGCGTCGCCAACAACATCCACCACACCAGGGCAACCTGCGGGAGGACGAGATGCCACATCAGCGCGGTGAGCGCGGTTGTGGCGACGATCCGGGCGAGATGGATCACGGCGATGCGCCGCAATTCGACGCGCGGCAGCGTGAACAGTCGCTTGCGCACCACCAGCAGGGCGAGCGATGTGACGGCAAGGATGGCCAGCGACCACAGCATCGCCTTGCCGCCCAGCCCGAAACGGAACAGCCGGAAAAACGGCACCGCCGCCGCCAGCATCGCTAGCGTCACAGCGTTGCCCACGAATGCGGACAGGATCGCCACATCCTTGATGGCGCCGAACGGCGCCGTCTTCGTGATCAGTCCGGTGCGGCGCACCCAGGCATAGAAATACACCTCGCCCAGATAGCCGAGCAATATTTCATTTGTAACACGCTTGCGCAGCAAGGCGATGAAGCCGCCCGGCGGTATCGCCCACAGCCGGCGGTAGATGATCCACTCGGAGGCCGGCGTCACGCAATAGGCGACGAGAAAAACGACCCAGAACAGCCCGCTCGCCGGGACGAGCGAGACGATCTCCGCGATCTTCATGCCCGGCAGCTGATACAGCGCAACCACCAGCACCAGCAGCGAGATCAGACTGCCAAACCACGCCGTCCACCGCTTCGAAGCGGCGGGCAGCGGTGCCAGCATCTCCGTTGACGGCAAGGAAAACGGCGCTTCAGGGACCGGAAGCGCAGGAAGAGCGGCCTCGCCGCCGATCGATACGCTCATGATCTATGCGTACTCATCGTTACTGACATATCGGTCGAAACTCGTTGCCCTGTTTGGGTCAGACGACGCGCGGGGATCAGCGCCTCAGTCCTGCGTTCCGGATTTCTTCACCAATCGTATCCGATCGACACGGTCAGCGTGCGCGGCTGCAACGGCGTATATTGCGGCTGAAGGCGAATCGAGAACGGATTGCCGAACGCAAAACTGTCTCCGGCGATATCGAACACATTGTCGATCCGGGCCGTCACGCTCCAGGGCGCGCGCCGCGCGGTCAGGGCTGCGGCGAAAACGGCATAATGCCCCATGTCGCGATCGAGATCGGGATCGAAGCTCAGTCGCGCGCCGCCGACATAATTGCCTTGGCCGATCGCGCGCAGCGTCCATCCGTGTACGTCGAACCGGTAGCCGAGCTGCCCCCGCAGCGTGAGATCGGGCGCAACCGGCAACCGCAGGTCGTCGAGCTTCACGCCGTCCGGCTGGGCGACGAGTTCGGCCTGTTCGGCGTTGATTCCGGCACTCAGCGTCCAGCCGCCGCCGGCCGACCAGTCGATGCTGGCATCGCCGCCGATGATCCGCGCACGCCCGGCATTGCGTGTCGAAATCAAACCATCGGGAAGCAGGTAATCCGACTGAACATCGTTCCAATTGGTGTAATAGATGCTGCCGTTGAGCGCGAGGCGGCTGCCATCCGGCGCCAGGCGCGCGCCAAGCTCCAGGCTCTCCAGCTCGTCGGATTCATAACGACCCTGCGTGACGCCGCTGCCGGCCGCCAGGCCGCCGGGCCGCAGCGCGCGCGCATAGCGCAGGAAGAAATAGCTGCCCTTGCTGGGTTGCCATGATGCCGAAAGGCTCGGCGAAAAGCCGATCTTGCGGCGCGTCCGCTTGCGCGTGCCTGGTTGTTCGACGCGCTCGTCGGCCGCATCGGTGGCGAACAGGCGCGCACCGGCGGTGATCGTGAACGGCCCAACGGCCGCGGATGCTTCGCCGAACGCGGCATATTCGGAAACGTCCTGATCGATCGTCTCGACCGCCAGAGGCGTCGCGCCGCTTCCGCTCATCGACCCGTCGAGGCTGCTGCTGGCGTGGAGATAGGAAAGGCCTGCAAGCCAATCGATTCGGCCGGCAGATTGGGGAGAAAGCCGCAGTTCCTGATTGAAAATGGTGTAGCGCCGCCTGTCGTCGAACACCGCCGGCGCCGACAGGCCGAACAGCGGGGCCGACGCGCTGGCATCGAGCCGGTAATCCACTGCCTGCGCCACGTAACTGGTTGCCGACAGCAGCCGAAGCCCGCCGATCCGGCCGCGAATGTCGAGATGAGCCTGCGCGAAATCATTGTCCGCCGGCTCCGCGATCGGATGGATTCGCTTC
>JBQCEK010000311.1:0-5809 GCA_051960335.1 Sphingomonas sp. | reverse complement strand
GGGATGCGCTGGCGAGGGCGCCGGGGCTGACGATCTGGGTCGGCCGACCGTTCGAGGCGCTGCGCGCCGCGGTTCCCGAAGGCGTGCTCGAACGCAAGGTGATCGCCGAGACGGGCGAGGCGGTGGCGGCCGATATCGGCGAGGATTCGGCCGCCGTCTATGACGCGCTGACGGCGATCGCGGTGGTCGGCCGCACCGATATGGTCGCGCTGGTGCCGAGACGCTTCGCCGAACGCGACGATGCGCGCCACGTGGTGATGCTCGATGCGCCGGAGGAAAGCGGCGGGATCGACCTGATGATGCTGTGGCACGGCAAGTTCGACGAGGACGCCGGACTCGCCTGGCTGCGCGGCGTGATCAGGGACATCGTGGCGGGGTTTTGATTGGGGAAGCCGAAAGGCGCCCTGAAGACGCGAGCCGCCGAGTGCCTCGGCGGCACCCACCCCCGGCCGCCCCTTGCGGGGAGGGGAGGAGAGCCACTTGACGGCGTTCCGCTTGCAACAGTCGTCATCCCAGCGAAAGCTGGGATCTCTCGCCGCGAGGGCGCGTGTTGGCCGCTTGAGACCCCAGCTTTCGCTGGGGTGACTGCGCTTTACCTAAACCAGCGGCTTGGCCATTTTGATCAGGGGCACTGCGACGCCGTCCACGGGATTCGCGGTGGTGTGTTCGGTGACGGTGTAACCGCAGGCGCGGTATAAGGGTTCGCCGGCGAGGGTCGCCATCATTTCGGCGCGAGCGAAGCCGGCGGCGCGGGCGGCGCGTTCGCAGGCATTGAGGATCGCCTTGCCGACGCCGCGGCGCACGAAGGCGGGATCGGTGAACATTGCGCGGATTCGCGCGGGATCGCGGGCGGGATCGAGCAGGCGAGCGTCGCGCAGATCGGCGCTGTGATCGCCGCCGTAGAGCGTGGCGCGCGCGCTCCAGCCGCCGCAGCCGGCGAGTCGGCCTTCGATCTCGGCGACGAGATAGGTGCGATCGGCGATCAATTGCGTATCCAGCCCCATCACGGCGCGGCTCGCGGCGATCGCCGCCTCCTCCAGAAAGTCGCGTTGCAGCTGGTCGATCGCCCGCGCCATCAGCGCGCGGATCGCGGGAATATCCGCCTCGGTGGCGGGGCGCAGGGCAATCGTCGTCATCGCCGCCGGTTCGCGCGGCATCCATGATCCGTCAAGCTTTGGTGCAGTTGCCGCATGTAATCGACACGCCCGATGCCCTGGGCTAAAACGCCAATGATGAACGACCTTCCCGAAACGCCGTTGCTCGACACCGTCACGACGCCCGAAGACCTGCGCAAGCTGAAGCCTGGCCAATTGCGCCAGCTGGCCGATGAGCTGCGCGCCGAAGTGATTTCCGCCGTGGGCGTGACGGGTGGGCACCTGGGCTCCGGGCTCGGCGTCGTCGAGCTGACCACGGCAATCCATTATGTGTTCGATACGCCGCGCGACCGGCTGGTGTGGGACGTTGGCCATCAATGCTATCCGCACAAGATCCTGACCGGACGGCGCGATCGCATCCGCACGCTTCGGCAGGGCGGGGGGCTGAGCGGCTTCACCAAGCGCAGCGAAAGCGACTATGATCCGTTCGGCGCGGCGCATTCCTCGACATCGATTTCGGCATCGCTGGGCTTCGCCATCGCCAACAAGCTGGCCGACACGCCGGGCAAGGCGATCGCGGTGATCGGCGACGGCGCGATGTCCGCCGGCATGGCCTATGAGGCGATGAACAACGCCGAGGCCGCGGGCAACCGTCTGGTGGTGATCCTGAACGACAACGACATGTCGATCGCGCCGCCGGTGGGCGGGCTGTCGGCCTATCTCAGCCGGATCGTATCGAGCCGCGAGTTCCTGGGCATTCGCGATCTGGCGCGCAAATTCGCCAAGAAGCTGCCCCGGCCATTTTATTCGGCGGCGCGCAAGACCGACGAATTCGCCCGCGGCATGACGATGGGCGGCACCTTGTTCGAGGAGCTGGGCTTTTATTACGTCGGGCCGATCGACGGGCATAACCTCGATCACCTGATCCCGGTGCTGGAGAACGTCCGCGACGCGGAGGAGGGGCCGATCCTCGTCCATGTCGTGACCAAGAAGGGCAAGGGCTATGCTCCGGCCGAAGAAGCGGCGGACAAATATCACGGCGTGCAGAAGTTCGACGTGATTTCCGGCGTGCAGGTGAAGGGGCCGCCCGGCCCGCCGCAATATCAGAACGTGTTCGGCGACGCGCTGGTGAAGGAAGCCATGCGCGATCCCACGATCTGCGCGATCACCGCGGCGATGCCGTCCGGCACCGGGCTCGACAAGTTCGCGAAGGCGCATCCCGATCGATTCTTCGACGTGGGCATTGCCGAGCAGCACGGCGTGACCTTCGCCGCCGGGCTTGCCGCGCAGGGGATGCGGCCGTTCTGCGCGATCTATTCCACCTTCCTCCAGCGCGCCTACGATCAGGTGGTGCATGACGTGGCGATCCAGAACCTGCCGGTGCGCTTCGCGATCGATCGCGCCGGGCTGGTCGGCGCGGATGGCGCGACGCATGCCGGCAGCTTCGACGTCACCTATCTCGCCACGCTGCCCAATTTCGTGGTGATGGCGGCGGCGGACGAGGCCGAGCTGGTGCATATGGTGCACACCGCCGCCTTGCACGACAGTGGCCCGATCGCGGTTCGCTATCCGCGCGGCAACGGCACCGGCGTGGCATTGCCCGAGACGCCGCAGCAGCTGGAGATCGGCAAGGGCCGGATCGTGCGCGAGGGCAAGAAGGTGGCGATCCTGTCGCTGGGTACACGCCTCGGCGAAGCGCTGAAGGCGGCCGATGCGCTGGACGCCAAGGGGCTGAGCACGACGGTCGCCGATCTGCGCTTCGCCAAGCCGCTCGACGAGGATCTGATCCGCCGGCTGGTGACCACGCACGAAGTGGCCGTGACGATCGAGGAGGGCGCGGTCGGCGGCCTCGGCGCGCACGTGCTGACCTACGCCAGCGATGCGGGGCTGATCGACGCGGGGCTGAAGCTGCGCACGATGCGCCTGCCCGATCTGTTTCAGGAACAGGACAAGCCCGACGTGCAATATGCCGAAGCGGGCCTCGACGCCGATGCGATCGTCGATACCGTGCTGAAGGCGCTGCGCCACAATTCGGGCGGCGTCGTGGAGGGCGCGCGGGCGTGATCTTGACCGCTTGCGCCGCCGGATATACATTAAATGGCTGTATATCTATGGAGGCTGGCCGTGCAAGTTGCGAAGTGGGGCAATAGTCTCGCCGTCCGTATCCCTGCCGATGTCGCGCGCGAACTCGGATTGAAGGAGGGCGACGACGTCAGCATCCGCGCGCTCGACGACGGGGAACTGGCGATCGTGACCGAACGTCAACGGCGCGAGGCAGCGCTTGAGCGGCTTACGCGTTTGGCCGTCCGGTTTCCCGCCGACTACAAGTTTGATCGAGAAGAAGCGAATGCGCGGTGAGCCGCACATTTCTCGATAGCAATATTTTGATCTACAGCATCGACCTTGCCGATGACCGCAGAGCGATTGCCCAGAATTTGCTTAGCGTTGGGGCGAAGATCAGCGCCCAGTGCCTGAACGAATTCGCGCTGGTCGCTCGTCGCAAACTGGGTCTGACATGGGATAAGGTCGAACAGGCGCGAGACGATATTCTGGCTTTGTGCGATCCCGTGCTACCGGTGACGCTGGAAACGCACCGGCTCGGTTTGGCTCTGGCGCAGCACTATCACCTGTCGATCTACGACGGCATGGTCGTCGCCGCGGCGCTGATTGCCGATTGCGATCTGCTCTGTTCCGAAGACATGCACCACGGGCTGATAATCGACGGCCGGTTGCGCATCGAAAATCCGTTCGTTGCCTAAAGTCCGCATCGATCAGTTGCTCGTCGATCGCGGCCTCGCGGAATCGCGGACCAGGGCGCAGGCGCTGGTGATGGCGGGGCTGGTGTTCGTCGGCGAGCGCAAGATCGACAAGGCCGGGCAGCAGGTGCCCGACGACGCAGCGGTGGACGTGCGCGGGCGCGATCATCCGTGGGTGTCGCGCGGCGGGATCAAGCTGGCGCACGGCCTCGATCATTTCGGCTGGGACGTGGGCGGCGCGGTGGCGATCGACGTCGGCTCCTCGACCGGCGGGTTCACCGACGTGCTGCTGCAACGCGGCGCGGCGCGGGTCTATGCGGTCGACAGCGGGACCAACCAGCTCGCCTGGAAGCTGCGGCAGGACCCGCGCGTGATCGTCCACGAGCAGACCAGCGCGCGAGTCCTGACGCCAGCGCACATTCCCGAACCGATCGACCTGATCGTCTGCGATGCGAGCTTCATCGGGCTGGCCAAGGTGCTGGACGTGCCGCTTGGCTTCGCCCGCCCGTCCGCCCGCGCGCTGGTGCTGGTGAAGCCGCAGTTCGAGGCGGGCCGGGACGAAGTGGGCAAGGGCGGGGTGGTGCGCGATCCTGTCGTTCATCAGCGGGTGTGCGATGCGGCGGCAGCGTGGTTCGGCGAACAGGGCTGGACGGTTGAAGGCGTTGCGCAAAGCCCGATCACCGGCCCTGAAGGCAATATCGAGTTCCTGCTTGCCGCGCGGCGCTGATCCGTCCTCTTTTGGTGCGATCGGCGACGTGCGCGTAAACGCCTGTTTCCGCTTTGGACGGTTCCATAGTAAGCGCGTCGTCGCACCTCGAGGCGTGAAGGAGCGCATGCGTGACCGAACTGGCGTCTAAGCAACAATTGCGGATGTCTTTCTTCCGGTGGGCGATTGTCACCGTGCCGGCGATCCTGTTGCTGGGGCTGCTGGCGGGATCGAGCGTGCCGGCGGGCGCCGACAACGCCTGGTACCGCGAACTCGCCAAGCCGGCAGCGACCCCGCCGGACTGGGTATTCCCCGTCGCCTGGACGCTGCTTTACGTGATGATGGCGCTGGCGCTGGCGATGATCCTGCATGCGCGCGGCGCACGGCTGCGCGGCGCCGCGATCGGCCTTTTCGTCGCCCAGCTGATCGCCAATCTGGCGTGGAACCCGCTGTTCTTCGGCGCGCACAAGGTGACGGCGGCGCTGGTCGTGATCGTCGTGATGTTCCTGCTCGCGCTGGCGACGACGCTGGCGTTCGGCCGCATCCGCCCGGCCGCGGCGTGGCTGATGGTGCCGTATCTGGCGTGGATCTGCTTCGCGGGGGCGCTGACGTGGCAGATCCGCCAGCTCAATCCCAACGCCGAGACTCTTGTGCCGTCGGCCGTCAGCACCCAGATCATGCTTTGATATTCCAGCAGCAGCGACGCCGGGCCGGCGCCGCCAGACAAGGGCTTTCGCCATGCAGAGCGACAACAAGATGTTCGACGATTTCGTGAAGTTCGTGAACGGCGCGGCGGGCACGTTCGCCGGCATGGCGCGCGAGGGCCAGGCCGATGCCAAGGCGCGCTTCAAGGAATGGATGGGCGGCGCGGATTTCGTCAGCCGCGAGGAATTCGACGCGGTGAAGGCGATGGCGGCGGCGGCGCGCGACGAAGTCGATGCGCTGCGTTCGCGGCTCGACGCGTTTGAGGGCGCGGGCCCGCCGGCGGTGGTGAAGCCAGTTAAAAAGGCTGCCGCGCCAAAGCCTTCCGCCAAGGCTGCGCCAAAGTCCTGAACATCTTTTCCACAGGTTTTTCCACGCGTGCGCCGGGCGCGGCCTTGTGTCGCCGGGCGGCGGGCGGCACCATGCGCGCGAGGAGATTGATTTGATGCTCGACGAGAGTGATCTCGAACGCGACGACGACGCTGCCCCGATCGACATGCTGGAAAGCTATTTCGCGGCGCATGGCTGGGAGCATGAGCGGCAGGACGAGG
>JBQCEK010000310.1:0-3176 GCA_051960335.1 Sphingomonas sp. | reverse complement strand
ACCGCGCCTTCATCGAACGGCAGCCGATGTTCTTCGTCGCAACGGCGGCGCAAGGCGGACGGATCAACCTGAGCCCCAAGGGGATGGACACGTTCCGCGTGCTCGGCGCGACCAGCGTCGCCTATCTCGATCTCGGCGGATCGGGGAACGAAACCCAGGCGCATCTGGCCGCCGACGGGCGAATCACGATCATGTTCTGCGCGTTCGACAATCCCGCGCTGATCCTGCGGCTGTACGGGCGCGGCGCGGCGGTGCTGCCGCAGGATGAAGGGTTCGACGACCTCGCCCGGCATTTCCCGCGATTGCCGGGGATCCGCCAGGTGTTCCGCATCCAGATCGACAGCCTGCAGACCAGTTGCGGCTGGGGCGTGCCGCGGATGACGCTGGAGAGCGAGCGCGAGACGCTGGTCAAATATCATGCGCAGCAGGATCCGGCGAAGCGGCTCGCCAAGATCGCGGACCGCACCGCGAGCATCGACGGCCTGCCGCTGCGCGTGCAGGCGTTCATCCCGCCGGCCGAAGCGCGCGGCTGATGGCGCTCGTCGAGCTCGGCCGATACGATCGCAACGAGGCGCATATCATCGTCGGCCTGCTCGAATCGGAAGGAATCGCAGCGATCGCCATCGATGCCGGCAGCAGCATCGCCGATGGCAGCTGGCTGCTGATCCCGGTGCGCGTGATGATCGATGAGGACGACCGCGCCGCCGCCGAGCGCGTGCTAGCCGCCTAACGCGCGGGCGCTGAGCGCGGCGCAATCGGCATCGGTCGCACGCGGCGGCTGATCCCCGGTGATCGACTGGCCGATCGCCTTGAAGATGTTGCCGATCGATTTGGTGCCCTTTTGGGTTTGCACATCGGGCTGCTTGATCGTGCCCGAGACGAGGATCGCGCCGGGCAGGCGAAGCATGCTTTTGGCCTTGGGCGCACCGGTCAGCCGGATCGCCAGCGCCTCATCGGGAAAGCGGATCGTGCCCGTGCCGGTCGATTGCGCCCGCGTGGTATCGATCACCATCGGCGCGAGCGTGCCGGCGCCCCGCTTCAGGTCGAGCGCGATCACCGCGCAGCGCAGCCCGGCGCTTTTGTCGGGATCGGTGGTCAGCCCCCGCGCGACATCGAAGCCGAGCAGTGAGGCGATGTTGGCGGGCAGCACGCCATCGCGCGCGACGATGCCGATATGGCCGTCGCTGGCGCCGACGACCTCGCGAATCGTACTGCCGCGCCCCGTCAACCGCACGCGCCCGGAGACCGATCCGTTCACCTCGCCCCCGCCGCCGGCCAGCGTGGCGATCGAACTGCCGTTCAGATCGAGCGCGATCCTCACCTTGGGCAACGGGCCGCCATCCTGCTGATCGACGATCGCGCGCCCGGTGATCGCGCCGCGCGTAAGCCCCAGGCGGAACGGCGCGATCACCAGCTTGCGGTGATCGAGTGTCAGCGTGCCCGAAAGCGAGGCGAGCGCGCTGGGCGAGCGGCTGACCAGGTGTTTCGCGACGATGCTGATCGTCCCGTCGGTTTTGCCGACATGCGCAAGGTTGATCCGCGTATCGGGCACCAGCCGATCGCCGATCGATCGCCGCAGGGCAGCGGCCTTTGCCCGGCCGGCGTTGGAGGCGAGATCATCGAAATCGAGCGCGTTTGACGTCACCGCGCCATCCAGCTTGGTGCGGCCATCGACCTTCTTCACGGTAACATGCCCGGCGATATCCGATCGCCCGATCGTGCCGTGCAGGCGAGAAACGACCCACGTCGCGCCATCGCGCCGGGCATGCGCGGCGAGCCGCACCGGCTGCGTGCCGAACAACCCGGCCTCGATGATCGCATCGACGAGCTTCAGATCATCGGCATGGGTGGTGAGATCGAGATCCATATGCGCGAAATCGAGCGGGCGATTCATCGTGCCGCCGATCGTCATGCCCAGCGCTTCGCCCGTTATCGCCGCCTTGAACGGCCAGGGCTTGCCGGTGTCGGCGACCGGCGGCGCCTGCGCAGCGAGCATCACCGGATAACCGGCGATCGAGCCCGAGCCGGCGATCCGCACGCCTTTTTCGGCGTCCGCCGCGAGTCGAACGGTGAAATCGCGGTGCTGCACGGCATCGCGGTAGGTGATGACGGCATCGCCGATCGCGAGCCGATCGAGCGCGAGCCGGCCCGAGCCGCCGCTCTTGCCGCCGAGCCGCCAATTCTCCCGACGATCCTTGTCACGCACCAGCGCGATGCGCAGCCCGCGCGCGTCGATCGACTCAGGCGAAAAATGCCCGGTGAGCGCGGCGAAGGCGCTGAAGCGGACCAGCGCCGTATCGATCCGGGCAAGATTGCCCTCGCCCGCCCAGCCCGGCTGCGGAATGCGGACGCCGCGGATCGCGACCGTCGGCGAGAAGGAGAAAAGATCGCGCCGCTCGACCGATGCGATCGTCACCGGCTTGCCGATCGCATCGGACAGATGCTTCTCGATCCGCGGCTTGAGCAGCCCCCAGGGGAACATCGCGACGACGAGCAGCAGAACGATGACGGCGACCAGCAAGCCAGTCACCGTCCAGCGGAAGCGCCGATCGGCGACGAGTTCGCGTGCATTCACCCCCTTGCGACGCTCGGGCGAGCAAGTCGTTCCGATTCCTATGGTTGAAATGCGCCGGAGGAGCGGGGCGGCACCGCATTTCCTGGTAAAACTTCAGAAATCGACCGCGATTCCCTTGAGCGTCCAGTCGCCATAGCGCGTCGGATCGAGGCCGAGCGGATCGCCCTTGCCCGCCGATGGATCAGGGATCGGATCGGGCTTCGGCACCGGCGGGCTCTTCGAAAGATGCGCGGGCGGCTTTACGTGCGGCGGGCGGCGGCCCATGGGCAATTCTCCCGGCAGGACAGGACGCAAGATTGGCCCAGCACCGCACCAGATCAAGGCGCAATGAACAGGACGGCCCCGGCGTGCCCGCGCGGCGCGCGGCGCTCAAGCTGCTCGACGCGGTGCTGCGTCGCGGTCAGGCGCTGGAGTCGGCGCTCGACGCAGCCGCGCGCGATCTCGATCAGGCCAACGACCGCGCGCTCGCCCACGCCCTCGCCGCCGAGACGCTGCGCCGCCTGCCCGATCTCGACGCGCTGATCGATTCGGCGACTGCGCGGCCGCTGCCCGACGACGCCAAGGCACGATTTGCGCTGCGGATCGCGCTCGCGCAGGCGCT
>JBQCEK010000309.1:0-2088 GCA_051960335.1 Sphingomonas sp. | reverse complement strand
CGATCACCTCGTCGGCGCCCATCGTGCGTGAGATCGCGGCGCGCGCCGGGACCGATTCAACGGCGATGATCCGCGCGGCGCCCATCAGCCTTGCGCCCGCCGTCGCGCACAGCCCGATCGGTCCTTGCGCGAAAATGGCAACGGTGTCTCCGATCCTGACCTTGCCCGATTGCGCGCCGGAAAAGCCGGTCGACAGGATATCCGGGCACATCAGCACCTGCTCGTCGGTCAAACCGTCGGGGATCGGCGCGAGATTGGCCATCGCATCGGGCACGAGAAGGTAATCGGCCTGCGCGCCGTCGATCGTGTTGCCGAAACGCCAGCCGCCGATCGCCTTCCACCCGTGCGGGGTGCCGGCGCCGCATTGCGAGTGAAAGCCATCGAGCGAGGCGTTCGACGTGCCCGAAGGCGTGATCGCGCCGGCAATCACGCGCTGGCCTTCCTGATATCCCGCCACGGCCGAGCCGAGCTTCTCGATCACGCCGACCGGCTCGTGGCCGATCGTCAGGCCGGATGCGACGTGATATTCGCCTTTGAGAATGTGGATATCCGTGCCGCAGATGGTGGTCGTGGTGATCCGGATCAGCGCATCGAGCGGCCCGACCTCGGGAACCGGCTTTTCGCCGAGCACGATCCGTCCGGGTTCGACGAAGATCGTCGCGCGCATCTTTTCGGGCATGGCGTGCCTCCTGTTGGCGGACATAGAATGCGCGCCATCAATGCGGAGGTCGCTACGGGATTGTCCGGATCAGTTGGCGATCGGATCCCGGCTGATGCGTAGCTTCCCTTATTGGTTTGCCGGGTGTTGGATCGGCAAAACCGTCTTCATGCAGTGCCGTGCGATCCCGTCGCATTCTTCGTCGCCCTGGATCGCGGCGTGAACGCGATCGTCACGCTGACGATGAACCCGGCGCTCGATGTCACCACATCGACGGCGCTGGTCCGCCCGGGGCACAAGCTTCGTTGCGCCCAGCCGCGCTTCGATCCGGGCGGGGGCGGGATAAACGTCGCACGAACGATCGTCAGGCTCGGTGGCGATGCGCTTGCCATATTTCCATCCGGCGGAGCGCCCGGGGAGCGGGTCCGCCAGCTGCTATCTGCCGAAAACGTGCCGTTCAAATCTGTGGCGATCGCCGAAACGACGCGCGAAAGCCTGACAGTCGTCGATCGCACGAGCAACGATCAGTATCGTTTCGTCCTGCCGGGACCGACCTTGTCGCCGAGCGAGCAAGCCCATTGCCTCGAGACGTTGGACGCGATCCAGCCTCGACCGGCCTGGCTCGTCATGAGCGGAAGCTTGCCGCCCGGTGTCGATCACAAATTCTTCGGGCAGATCGGGCGTTGGTGTCGATCGCAGAGTGTAAAGCTGGCGGTCGATACCTCGGGCGAGACACTTGCGACTTGCGACGGTATCGGCGCAGCGCTCGTCAAACCGAGCCTTCGCGAGCTCGAGCAGATTGTGGGGCGGACGGTTACCGAAGCCGAGGAACCGGGGGCGGCCCGCCAGCTGATCGACCGCGGACTCGCTCGGATCGTCGTGCTGTCGCTTGGCGACCGCGGCGCGCTGCTGGTTTCGGCCAGGGGTAGCCAGCGTTTTGCCGCGCCGAAGGTTGAGTCGAAGACGGGCGTTGGCGCAGGCGATGCGATGCTGGGAGCGATCGTTCTCGGGCTGGATCGAGGCATGGCGCTTTCCGCAGCGGTCCGGCGAGGGGTGGCGGCGGGGGCCGCCGCGACAATGGCGCAAGGCACCGGCTTGTCACGGATCGACGACGTCGAGCGGCTGTACGCGACGATGCAGCAGGCAGACCCCAATAAAGGGCCCGACGCCACGAGGCGTCGGGCCAGTAGGAGCTCATGAGAGCTCTCGGGTCGCATTGTAATCGCTATGGCAACGCCCAGCGGTAGTCCATGCGTAGTTATACGGAGCGCGGCCGATTTACGGGGATTTCCGAATGGCGCACCGCCGGGTGCGCGTGGCAGGTCAGACTGGTTTCGATCCTTTCGAAAAGGCGACGCGCCATGGCTCCGTCCGACCCCGCTTGCGCCATCGATTTTCACGATGACGTTCATGATCTGCGCAACCTGTTC
>JBQCEK010000308.1:0-3111 GCA_051960335.1 Sphingomonas sp. | reverse complement strand
CGTCGTCCACGCCGAGATCTTCTTCGATCCGCAGACGCACACCGATCGCGGCATCCCGTTCGAGACCGTGCTGAACGGCCTACACGCCGGCATGGTGGAAGCCGAGAAGAAGCACGGCCTCACCTCCAAGCTCATCCTCTGTTTCCTGCGCCACCTCGACGAAAAAGCCGCCCTCGACACGCTCAAGGCCGCCGAGCCCTTCCTGGACCGTATCGCCGGCGTCGGCCTCGACTCGTCGGAACTGGGCCATCCGCCCGAGAAGTTTGCCCGCGTCTTCGCGGCGGCAGGTGCGATGGGGCTGAAGCGCGTCGCCCATGCCGGCGAGGAAGGCCCGCCGGACTATGTCCATCAGGCGCTCGATATCCTCGAGATCGACCGGCTCGACCATGGCAATCGCGCGCTGGAAGACGGGCTCCTCACCACCCGCCTTGCCCGCGAGGCGATGACGCTGACCGTTTGCCCGCTGTCCAACCTCAAGCTCTGTGTGGTCGATCATATCGACGCTCATCCGATGAAGCGGATGCTCGACGCGGGCCTGCGCGCGACGGTGAACTCCGACGATCCCGCCTATTTCGGCGGTTATGTGAACGACAATGTCCGCGCGCTGGCCGGCACCGGACAGCTCAGCCGCGAGGATTTCGTGACGCTCGCGCGCAACAGCTTCCTCGGCTCCTTCCTGCCCGACGAAGCGATCGCTCGTCACCTCTCGGCACTCGCCGCCCATGTCACCACCGCCTGAAAGGACAGAGCCGATGTCGCAACCGACCCTGACCTACATTCCCCACGAGGATTTCCTCGCGGCGATCCGCACGCTGGCGGCACAGGTGGAGAAGAGTGGCTGGCGGCCGAGCTTCATCATCGGCGTGGGGCGCGGCGGGCTGGTGCCGAGCACCTTCCTCAGCCACGCGACCGGCTGGCCGATGCTCTCGGTCGATTATTCGGCGCAGGTGCCCGGCTTCTCCGACGAGCCCCTCGCCCGCCTCAGCCAGATGGCGGCGAATGGCGAGCGGCTGCTGTTCGTCGACGACATCAACGACACGGGGCGGACCATCCGCCATCTGCGCGAACTGCTCGCCGTGGCATCCCCGCCGGAGGACGGCATCCGCTTCGCCGTGATGATCGACAATATCCGTTCGATGGAGAAGGTCGACTATCAGTCGCAGATCATCGACCGGGCCGTGACCAAGGATTGGTTCGTCTTCCCGTGGGAAGCGATCTCCAGCCACAGCACGATCCTGACCGACGCCGCCGCAGTGCCCGAACGGACCGCCTAATCCGGTTGCCCGAGACCGCCCTCGCAGGCAGAAGGGCGGGAATGGATAAGGAGAGGGCATGAAGCTCGCATCTCTCAAAGCCGGCCGGGATGGCCGCCTCGTCGTCGTCTCGGACAATCTCGCCTGGTATGCCGACGCCACCCACATCGCGCCGACGCTTCAGGCCGCGCTGGATGATTGGGATCATGCCGGCCCCGCGCTCGCCAATCTCGCGACCGATCTCGCGCATGAGGTGATCCCCATGCAGCGCTTCCACGAGCATGAGGCCGCCGCCCCGCTGCCCCGCGCCTATCAGTGGGCGGACGGCTCGGCCTATGTGAACCATGTCGAGCTGGTGCGGCGCGCGCGCGGCGCGGAGATGCCGGAAAGCTTCTGGACCGATCCGCTGATGTATCAGGGCGGCTCGGATGGCTTCCTCGGCGCCCGCGACGCGATCCCGCTCGCCGATCCCGCCTGGGGCTGCGATCTGGAGGCCGAGATCGCCGTCATCGTGGGCGACGTGCCGCAGGGCGCGACCCGCGAGCAGGCGCTGGAGGCGATCCGCCTCATCTGCCTGGTCAACGACGTGTCGCTGCGCAACCTCATCCCGAACGAGTTGGCCAAAGGCTTCGGCTTCTTCCAGTCCAAGCCTTCCTCCGCCCTGTCGCCCGTCGCGGTGACGCCGGATGCGCTGGGCGATGCGTGGAAGGACGGCAAGCTTCACCTGCCGCTGCTCGTGTCGCTCAACGGCGCCCCTTTCGGCAAGGCGGATGCCGGCGTCGACATGACCTTCGATTTCGGCCAGCTCATCGCCCACGCCGCCAAGACGCGCGCGCTTTCGGCCGGCACGGTGATCGGCTCCGGCACCGTCTCCAATCGCGGCGAAGGCAATTCGCCCGGCAAGCCGATCGCGGAAGGCGGCCTCGGCTATAGCTGCATCGCGGAGATCCGCACGGTCGAGACGATCCTGCGCGGCCAGCCGGAAACGCCTTTCCTCCAGCATGGCGACACCATCCGCATCGAGATGAAGGACGCGCACGGCCACAGCATCTTCGGCGCGATCGAACAGACCGTCGACTGACCCGCTTATCCCAGCTAGATTGACGCAAACGTCAAGGAGTCGACGATATGGTCAAGAGGCTGGGAGAGGCCGAGCGGGCGGAGTTGCTGCCGACGCTTGGCGGATGGGAGCATGAGCCGAAGCGCGACGGCATCACCAAGCGCTTCGTCTTCGCAGACTTCGTGGCGGCGTTCGGGTTCATGACCCGCGTCGCCCTGCTCGCCGAGAAAGCGGATCATCATCCCGAATGGTCGAACGTGTGGAATCGGGTCGACATCCTGCTGACCACGCATGATGCCGACGGCCTGTCGATGCGCGACATCGAGCTGGCCCGCGCGATCGACAAGGCGGCGGAAGGAGCGCGCGCATGAGCCTGCCGCCGATCTTCGACCGCCTCCGCCTGCCGGTGATCGCCTCGCCGATGTTCATCGTCTCCGGGCCGGAACTGGTGATCGCCCAGTGCAAGGCCGGCATCGTCGGCTCCTTCCCGGCGCTGAACGCCCGTCCGCAGAGCCAGCTCGACGAGTGGCTGCACCGAATCGAGGAGGAACTGGCCGCCTGGGATCGCGACCATCCCGACACGCCCTCCGCGCCCTATGCGGTGAACCAGATCGTCCACCGCAGCAATCCGCGACTGGAGGAGGATCTCGCCACCTGCGCCAGCCGCAAGGTGCCGATCATCATCACCTCACTCGGCGCGCGCGAGGACTTGAATATCGCCGTCCATGGCTGGGGCGGCGTGACGCTCCACGACATCATCGACGACCGCTTCGCCCGCAAGGCGATCGAGAAGGGCGC
>JBQCEK010000307.1:0-9854 GCA_051960335.1 Sphingomonas sp. | reverse complement strand
GCATGCCGTGCTCGGCTATCTGTTCGCGGCGCTGGCCGTGCTGCATATCGCCGCTGCGCTTCGACATCAGCTGGTGCTGCGCGATTCAGTGCTGGGGCGGATGATTCCGGGCCTTTTGCCGCGCCGCTGAACGCTGCGACGAAGCGTTGCGAAGCCCTGTTCGTAATGACTTGAAGCGTCAGAACCCCGTGCCTATATTCGATTTGTACGGCGTTCGTGTCCCCCCTTTCGCGGACCCGTATGGCGCATCTTCGGGTGCGTCTCCTCCCTGAACCTTGGCCACCTCGCGCATTTGCGCGGGGTGGTTTTTTATTCGGCGGCGAGGGGGATCGTGTTGCCGGCCGCTTCGTCGGCGAGCGCATCGATCATCCGGCGCAAGACCCGGGCCGCGCCGGCGAGGCCTGCCCCCGGCGCATCGAGCGCAGCGTCGAGATAAAGCGCGCGGCTCCATTCGATCTGGATCGCGTGGATCGCCGATCCCGGGTTGCCGTGGCGATCGAGAATATGGCCGCCCGAATAAGGCGTGTTGAGCGCATGGGCGAAGCCGGCGGCCTCCGCCTCCGCCTCCAGCCGATTGACGAACCGGCCCGCCGCCGCGCGGCCGAACCGATCGCCGAACACGATGACGCCGCGATCGATCGGCGGCATCGAATGGATGTCGAGCAGCACAGCCACGCCGAACCGGCGCCGCGCGGCCTGAAGCGCACGCGCCAGCGCGGCATGGTAGGGGCGATGATCGGCCTCGATCCGCGCAGTGACTTCGGCATCGGTCAGCCGCCGCCGCCAAAGATCGCCGGCGCGGCCGCTGCGCCGCGGCACGAGCCCCAATCCACTGCGCAGCTTGGCCGATTCGATCGACCGCGACCGGGCGTCGGCGCCGTCGTCGATCCGCGGATCGCGTTCCGTTTCGGCGCGATTGAGATCGATCCAGGCGCGCGCCGGGCGCTGGATCAGCATCGTCTCGCCGCCGCGGGCGCGCAGCGCGAGCTGATCGACATAACGGTCTTCCAGCGGCACCAGCGCCTCGATCGGCACGCGCAGCGCCGCCCGGAGGGCCAGCGGATAATCGCGCCCGGCGTGCGGCACCGAAAGAACGACCGGACTCGCGGGCGCATCGAGCGAGCCGAGCAGATCGAAGGAGTGCGCCGAGGGGATCATCGCCGATGAGCGTAATCGCCGCCGGACCGTCCCGCAATCGGCCGATTGGCGGTGTGCGGAGGCTGGAAAATATTAAGGGCGACGCGCATAAGAGAAGCGGACGAACGGGGGTTACGCGCGTGATGATCAGGATTCTGCTGGCCGAGGACGACCAGGTGATGCGTGAGTATCTCACGCGCGCGCTGGAACGTTCGGGCTATGCGGTCAGCGCGGTCGATCGCGGCACCGCGGCGATTCCCCTGCTGGAGACAGAGCGCTTCGATCTGCTGCTCACCGATATCGTGATGCCCGAAATGGACGGCATCGAGCTTGCCCAGCGCGCCAGTGAGATGGCGCCCGACATGCGCGTGATGTTCATCACCGGCTTCGCCGCGGTGACGCTGAAGGCCGGCAAGACGATGCCCCAGGCGCGGGTGCTGTCGAAGCCGTTCCACCTGCGCGATCTCGTGCTGGAGGTGGATCGCATGTTCGGAATCGAGAGTCTTTCCGGCGGAAGCTGATTTCGCGTTCGCGGCGCTTGCAAGCGCGGGAACACCCCGCTACAGCCGCGATCCGCGTGGGCGTGTAGCTCAGTGGTAGAGCACTGTGTTGACATCGCAGGGGTCGCAAGTTCAATCCTTGCCACGCCCACCATTAAAAAGCCCGCCAGCTCGACGAGTTGGCGGGCTTTTTCGATGGTGCTCGCGTCTAGATCGCTTCCTGGTAGAGCCGCGTCCCGGCGTGTTGCAGGCAAGGGCATGGCGAAGCCCGATCCTAGCGAGCGGGATCGGGACGCAGGAAGCGTTGGCCTGTCGCTCTTGAAGGAGGGACGCCTTTGCGCCTAGCGCGTCCGGCGATACCATCGCGAACAGGAGCGTCGGCTGTTCGGCTGCGATCGCTCGGCGGAGCGGATATGATGACTGATTTCGAGGCGACACGCGCGCTGTTCGATCTGCCCGAAGGGGTGATCTATCTCGATGGCAATTCGCTCGGGCCGCTGCCGCGCGGGGTCGAGCAGCGCGTCGCGGAGACGATCCGGGGCGAGTGGGGCAGCCAGCTGATCCGCGCCTGGAACGATGCTGACTGGATGACGATGCCTCGCCGCATTGGCGACAGGGTAGGGCGGCTGATCGGGGCCGAGCCGGGCAGCGTGGTGATGGGCGATACGTTGTCGATCAAGGTCTACCAGGCGCTCGCCGCCGCGCTCGATCTCAATCCGGATCGCACCGTCGTCCTGTCGGACAGCGGCAATTTCCCGACCGATCTCTACATGGCCGAAGGGCTGTTGGAATCGCTGGGACGCGGGCATGAGCTGCGGATCGTCGCGCCCGAAGCGGTAGCGGATGCGATCGATGCGTCGGTGGCGGCGGTGATGGTGACCGAGGTCGATTATCGCACCGGCCGCCGGCACGACATGGCGGCGCTGATCCGAAAGGCGCATGCGTCGGGGGTGCTTGTCATCTGGGACCTGGCCCATTCGGCGGGCGCGTTTCCAGTCGATGTCGCGGGCGACGATGCCGATTTCGCCGTCGGCTGCACCTACAAATATCTGAACGGCGGGCCGGGTGCGCCGGCCTTCATCTATGTCGCCCCGCGCATCGCCGATCGCGTTCGGCCCGCCTTGTCCGGCTGGATGGGGCACGCATCGCCTTTTGCCTTCGACCCCGCTTATCGGCCGGGCGCCGGCATCGAGCGGATGCGCGTCGGCACGCCGCCGATCCTGGCGCTGGCCGCGCTGGATGCGGCGCTCGACGTTTGGACGGGCGTCGACATGGCGGATCTCCGGCGCGCGTCGCTGGCGCTTGGCGACCGCTTCATCGCCGAGGTCGATCGGCGCTGCCCGGCGCTTGTGCTGGCCTCGCCCCGCGCCGCCGAGCGCCGTGGCAGCCAGGTGTCGTTTCGCCATGAGCAAGGCTATGCGATCATGCAGGCGCTGATCGCGCGCGGCGTGATCGGCGATTTTCGCGCGCCCGATATTCTCCGCTTCGGCCTGACGCCGCTTTACATCGACGAGCGCGATATCATCGCTGCCGTCGATATCATGGCGCAAGTACTGGACGATCGCCTATGGGACAGACCGGAATACCGAACCAAGGGACTGGTGACATGAGCAGCTGCCCATACGATCCCGCCACCGAGGGCGCGCAAATGGCGTTCGACGGGCGGATGTCCTATGGCGATTACCTGCAGCTGGGGGCCATTCTCGATGCGCAATCGCCGCTGTCCGATGCGCAGGACGAGCTGCTGTTCATCATCCAGCACCAGACATCCGAATTGTGGATGAAGCTGGCGATCCACGAAATCTCCGGCGCAATCGCGGCGATCCGATCGGATTCGCTGCAGCCGGCATTCAAGATGCTCGCCCGGGTGGCGCGGATCTTCGAACAGCTGAACAGCGCGTGGGACGTGCTGCGCACGATGACGCCGAGCGAATATACCATGTTCCGGGACTCGCTGGGGCAATCGTCGGGGTTCCAATCCTATCAGTATCGCGCGATCGAATTCCTGCTGGGCAACCGCAACCCGGCGATGCTGCGCCCGCACGCGCACCGCCCGGAAACGATCGCACTGCTGGAGAACATCCTTGCCGCGCCGAGCCTGTACGACGAAGCGCTGCTGTTGTTGGCGCGGGGCGGCTTTGCGATCGGCGCGGATGCGCAGCGGGCCGATTGGCGCCAGTCGCGCACCGAAAATCCCGAGGTCGTGGCAGCCTGGGCGGCTGTTTACCGCGCGCCGGAAAAGCACTGGGCGCTTTACGAGCTGGCCGAAAAGCTGGTCGATCTGGAGGATTATTTCAGGCGCTGGCGCTTCAACCACGTCACCACGGTCGAACGGATCATCGGAATGAAATCGGGCACGGGCGGGACGGGCGGTGTATCCTATCTGCGCAAGATGCTCGATGTCGTGCTGTTCCCCGAATTATGGAAGGTGCGCACGCAGCTTTGAGGCGGGGCAACGCGGCTACAGCAGCGAGTTGAACAGCTGGGCGATATTCTCGGCGAAGCGGCGAACGATCGGGCGGCTGCGCCACGTTTCCAGATCGAGCGGATCGGAGTCCGCAATGTAGCCGCGCTGAATCGCATCGAGGCGTTCGATCGATGCGGCGTCGTACAGCAACAGGCTGGCTTCCTGATTGAGCTGGAACGAGCGGAGATCGACGTTGCTCGATCCCACGATCGCCATGCGCCCGTCGATGCAGACGTTCTTCGCGTGCAGCAGAAACCGGCGGTACAAATGGATGCGGACGCCCGATGAGAGCAGGCCATCGTAATAGGAGCTTTGCGACAGATTGACGAGGCGCTGATCGACGACCCGTGAGAGCACGATATCGACCGTAACGCCGCGCGCGACCGCGGTGCGCAGCGCGCCGATGAGATCCTCGTCGGGGATGAAATAGGGGGCAACGATCACCACGCGCTCGCGCGCTTCGTGGATCTGCCAGACGATCAGCGATTCGAAGCCTTCCAGCCGATAGTCCGCCCCGCTGGGCAGCAGCTGGGCCTGCGCCGATCCGGCAGGTTCGGGCAGCATCGGCGAGCGCCTCGGCGGCTCGTCTGTTTCGAGGCTCCAATCGGCGCGCACCACCGCATCGAGCGCAGCGACGACGGGCCCCGCGACCCGCGCGACCAGCTCGCGGTTGACCACGCCAGGCCGAAAATCCTTCGCGACGATATTCTGCGAGCCGGCGTAGCCTATGCGGCTGTCGATCACGAACAGCTTGCGGTGATTGCGCATGTCGCGGCGGACGCGCCAGCGGATGAAGCGCCAGGGCAGCGCCTCGCGAAAGTCGATTCCCTGACGGCGCAACAGCCGACGCGTGCCGCGCCGCCAATGGTGCGAACCGACCGGATCGAACATCACGCGCACCTCGACGCCGCGTTGAACCGCGCGGCCCAGCGCTTCCGCCACCCGCGTGCCCGCCGCATCGTCGGCGAAGATATAGACGAGCAGATGGACCGATCGTTCGGCGGCATCGATATCGGCGACCAGCGCGTCGAACACATCGTCATAGCGATCGATCAACTGGATGTGATTGCCCCCCGTCGCCGGCAAGCGCCCGAGCGTCGTGGCGAGATCGGCGATCGGTTCGATCGCGCCAAGCCTTGCCGGATGCGCGGACATCGCCGCCGCGGCTTCAGCGAAGAAGGGCGAAAGCGCCTCGAACCGCGCCTTTCGCCATGCCGGAAAGCGCGGGCTGCCGATCGCGAGAAAGAGCAGAAGGCCGGGGATCGGCAGGAAAAAGATCATCAGCAGCCAGGCCCGCGTCGCCGCCGGTGCGCGCCGCTGCGGGACAACCAGCAACGCGGCGATGCGGATGATCCATTCGACGATATATTCGGCCAGCTGAAGGTGAGTCAGCATGACGGGCAATTGCCATTCGCCGCCGCCTTGATCTCGGTCGAGTTCACCCGCTGCTCCCGTTTGTTCTCGCTGTCGGCGCGTTGACGCAGTCTCGAAATGCCATGAAGGAAGCATGCCGACAACGGAGGTGACGATGATCGCGGTTGGGCTGATCGGCTATGGGCTTGCCGGCAGGGCGTTTCACGCGCCGCTGATCGGCACGGTCGGAAGATTGCGATTGGCCGCGATCGTCACCTCGCGGCGGGATGCGGTGGCGGCGGCATGGCCCGATGCGCGCGTGGTGGCCGATCCGTCCGCGCTGCTGGACGATCCGTCGATCGATCTGGTCGTCATCGCGACGCCGAACGCGACGCACGCCCCGCTGGCGCAGGCGGCGCTGACGGCGGGCAAGCATGTGGTGATCGACAAGCCGTTCGCGACCAATCCCTCTGATGGCGAGGCGCTGATCGAGCTTGCTCGGCCAGGGGGGCGTGTGCTCAGCGTATTCCACAACCGCCGCTGGGATGGTGATTTCCAAACCGTCGCGCGGTTGCTCGCCGAGGATCGGGTCGGCGTGCCGATGCTCTACGAGGCGCGTTGGGATCGCTTTCGCCTTGCCCCGCGATCGGGTTGGAAGGCTGCGGGTGGGGAGGGCGCCGGGCTGCTCGCCGATCTCGGCCCGCATCTGATCGATCAGGCACTTCGGCTGTTCGGATCGCCCGACGCGCTGACAGCCGATGTCGCCGCGCAGCGCCAGGGCGCTGGCGGCGACGATTATTTCGAACTGACCCTGCATTACGGCGCGATGCGGGCGATCCTGTCGGCCTCGACACTGATCGCGGCGCCGCGACCGCGCTTCGCGGTCCACGGCGATCACGGCAGTTTCGTCAAATACGGCGTCGATCCGCAGGAAGCGGCGATGGACGCTGGCATCCAGCCCGGCAGTCCCGGCTTCGGCGAGGAGCCGCCGACGGCGTTCGGCACGCTGACCGGCCCGGATGGCGCGGCGCGCACGGTGCCGACGCTTCGCGGCGACTACCGCCGGTTTTACGAGGGCATGGCCGATGCGATCCTGAACGGCGCGCCGCCGCCGGTCGATCCGGCCGACGCGCTCGCCGGGCTCAGGCTGATCGAGCTTGCGCGGCGCAGTTCGGACGAGGGGCGGCGGATCGCGCTTCGCTAAGAATGGGTCAGGGGTGCCAGCCCGCCGGTAGCGTGCGCGCATCGACATGGGCGACCACCGTCTGATCGATATCGCGCGCGGAATGCGCCAGCATCACCTTGTAATCGCCAGCGGCGATCTTCCAGCTGTTGCTGTTGCCGTCGTACATCGCCAGCAGCCGCGGATCGACCGTCACGCTGACCGTTTTCGATGCGCCCGGCGCAAGATCGATCTTCTCCCAGCCGCCGAGCCGCTTCGGCGCTTCCCAGCCGCCGGCGACCGGGCCGACATAGACCTGCGGCACCGCCATGCCCTGGCGCTTGCCGGTATTGGTGACGATGAAGGTCGCGCTGATCGCTCCGTTCGCGGGTGCGGCTTTCAGGTTGCCGAACCCGAAGCTGGTGTAGCTGAGGCCGTGGCCGAAGGCGAAGGCCGGCGTCAGGTCATTCCTGTCGAACCATTTGTATCCGAAGGTCGCTCCCTCGGTGAAGGTCACTGTCGGCGTAGCGTTTTCTTTTGCTCTGTCGGGGGTGATGTCGGCCGGGCGAACCAATTGGTCGGTCGCGGCGGGGAAGGTCGCGGGCAGGTGGCCCGATGGATTGACCTTGCCGAACAGCAGATTGGCGATCGCTGTGCCGCCCGAGGTGCCGGGATACCATGCCTCGAAGATGCCGCCGACCCGATCGGCCCAGGGCATCAGCACCGGACCGCCGGTTTCAGCCACCACCACCGTCTTCTTGTTGGCCCCGGCGACGGCGGAGACGAGCGCGTCCTGATTGTCGCCGAGCTGCATCGGCACATCGAACGATTCGCCAGCCCACTGGGTGACGAACACGATCGCGACATCGGCGCGGGCAGCGGCGGCGGCCGCGGCGGCGGGATCGCTGCCATCGACATAGGTCACCGTCGCCCCTGGCGCCTGCGCCCTGATCGCCGCCATCGGCGATGACGGATAATACATCACCGGCCCCGGCCACGTCTTCGGTTCGCCGTCCGGCACGGCATTGCCGCCGCGCGGATACACCAGCGACGATCCACCGCCGGCCAGCACGCCCTTGTCGGCATGGCCGCCGATGATGACGATCGATTTCGTCGTGGACGACAGCGGCAGGATATTGTCGGCATTCTTCAGCAGCACGATGCCCTGTTCGGCATCAGCCTGAGTCACCTTGGCGTGCGCGGCGTAATCGATCGTCGTCGGCGCGACGACCGGATGATCGAAGATGCCGGTCGAGAACATCGCATGCAGGATGCCGCCCGCCATCCGATCCAGCGTCGCGCCGGAAACCTGCCCGGCGTCGAGCGCCGCCTTCAGCGGCTTGCCGAAATACGGCTCCTTGTCGAAGGGAAAGCCCGAATCCTGATCGAGCCCGGCATTGGCCGCGGCGACGGTGGAGTGAGTCGCGCCCCAATCGGACATCACATAGCCCTTGAAGCCCCAATCGCGCCGCAGCACGTCCGTCAGCAGATAGGGATTCTCACAGGCGTGCGCGCCGTTGACGAGGTTGTATGAACACATCACCGATCCCGGCTTCCCGGTCTCTATCGCGATTTCGAACGCCAGCAGATCGGACATGCGCATCGCCGGATCGCTGATCACCGCGTTGATGGTATTCCTGTCCGTCTCCTGATCGTTGATCGCGTAATGCTTGACCGTGGAGATGATGTGATTGGATTGGATGCCGGCGATCTCGTGGCCGACGATCGTGCCGGCGAGCAGCGGATCCTCCCCGCCATATTCGAAATTGCGGCCGTTTCGCGGATCGCGCAGCAGATCGACGCCGCCCGCGAGCATGACGTTGAAGCCCGAATCATGCGCTTCGCTGCCGATCATCGCGCCGCCGGCGTGCGCCAGTTCGGGGTTCCAGGTTGCCGCCGTAGCGATACCGGAGGGCAGGGCGGTTCGCTCGCGCTTTTCCTTCGCGGACCCCTGGGTCGCCACGCCGATCCCGGCATCGGTCTGCCATTGCGGCGAGATGCCGAGACGCGGGATGCCGGGAACATAGCCGGCCGATCCCTCCCGCGCCTCGGCCGGTTGGGTATAGTTGCCCTGCCAGGTGCTGCCGAAATAGCCGAACACCAGGGTCAGCTTTTCCTGCTGGGTCATGGCCTTGAGCAGCGCCGCGGTGCGCTGATCGACGGAGAGCGCACGATCCATCCACGGGCCCTGGATGCTGCTGATCGGCCGCACGGCCTGCGGCGTCGCCGCGCCGGCGGCGCCGGCCGAAGCCAGCAGCACCGCCAATACCATGCCGCGACGGGCAAGACGCTTGATCATGTCACTCTCCCTCGATCGTTTGGCTGCGATCAGCCCTGCATGTCTTCGAGCTCGGTGCCGCGCGTTTCGTGCACCATCGAGCGGACGAAGAAGAACGAGACCAGCGCCGACAGCGCGTAGAAGCCGTAGGTGCCGGTCAGCCCGACATTCTTCGCCAGCCACAGGAAGCTGACCGAGATCGCGAAATTGGCGATCCACTGCGCAAAGCCCGACACCGCGAGTCCCGAACCGCGAATCTGGTTCGGGAACATCTCGCCCAGCATCACCCACATGACCGGACCCCAGGAGACGTTGAAGAAGATCACGTAGAGGTTGGCCGCGACGACCGCGATCCGGCCAAGCCCGGCCGAGAGGACGAGGTTGCCCTGCGCGTCGAGCGAGCCGTGGCTGAACGCATAGACCATCACGAACAAAGTCACGGCCATGCCCGCCGAACCGATCAGCAACAGCGGCTTGCGGCCGATCTTGTCCACTAGCCCCACGGTGATGAAGCAGGCGACAATCGAAATCGCGCCGGAGATGATGTTCGTCTGCAGAGCCTGCGCTTCCGAGAAGCCCGCTGCCTGCCACAGCGTGGCGCCGTAGTAGAAGATGACGTTGATGCCGACGAGCTGCTGGAACACCGCAAGCATGATTCCCGCCCAGACGATCGGACGGATTCCAAGGAAACCGCCGCCGCCAGGGACCAGCACGTCAGAAAGCCGCGGCCGGTGATCGCTGGCAAAGGTTCCGCGAATTTCCTCGAGCTTGGATCGCGCGATGTCGCTTCCGAACAGCTTTGCGAGAACGCCCTCGGCTTGCTCGTTCCGTCCCTTCGAAACCAGGAAGCGCGGGCTTTCCGGAATGAGGAACAGAGCGACTAGGAAGATCGCCGCCGGGATCGATTGCATCAGGAACATCCAGCGCCATGCCTCGAGCCCGCCCCAGAATACGTTC
>JBQCEK010000306.1:0-3262 GCA_051960335.1 Sphingomonas sp. | reverse complement strand
CCACAATCAGCCGTTAGATGTTTTGACGGCGCGGCCCTCTAGCAGACATAAAATCCGTGTGCGAAGGTTGGCCGATGGACCGCATTCCGGACGAAACACCTGCCGATCGACTTTACCTGCGAGGACTGGCGATCCGATATGAGCGGCACTGCGGCTTGTGGATGCCGATCATGTGGCATCTTGCGCTACGCGGCCACACAGGCGCTATGATCGAGTTGGCCGACTGGTTTTCGGACGATAACAGCGCCGGAAGTTTTGGGACTCCTGCGGACCCGTTCAGCGCAGCAGGCTTATACCGTCGCGCTTATCGGAAAGGCGATGCTCGCGCAGCGAACAATGCGGCAATGAGTTTCTTCAACCGGAACGATATGGGCGGATATAGGCGGTGGCTTAGTCGTGCCGCAAAGGCTGGAGACCTAGCAGCCGGGAAACAGCTAAGACATTTTGAAACTCGTCTCTGGCACGCTGCCGCCCGAAAGATCGGTCGATTAAGGCCTGAGCAGAAGCGAGACGAGTTCGCATAGCCAGCGCGTCGGTTTCCGTTTCTTACGCCTCTGAAGCGGCCAGTCTGAAAACCACCAAATTCCCTGCCGCGCTACCTAACGCACAGCGTCAACGAATGCCCCCAGTATAACGATTAATATGGGGACCATTAGCTCCGCCTTTGCCGGTGCGGTGAGCCTTCGTTGCTCCGGGGGAAGTGCTTGGGCTTTCTTATAGAATTTCCCGATCAAAACAATCATCAGCGCCCCCGATAGGAGGGCTAGGCCATCCGTCAGGCCTCCAGCTTTCGGCCACACAATGTCAGCGGCAATCCACGCCAGCCCGCTAAGCGTCGTTGCGAGTGCCAGTGCCTTTATCATTTAGCCGCCCCATCCCTTCGCCGCCCGGACGGGGAAGTAATGACAGACGGAGCGTCCGGTATCCAGTTTGACCGTCTCGATAGCTGCAAGTCGGCAAACCACCCACACACGGCCATCAAACCCCCGCGCCGATAGCGGCAAGGGCGGACGCCCTAGAACAGGCGGGCCTGCTGCTGTGTCTCCTCCACCGCCGCCTTGCGAAAGGCGGCCGTCGGGTCGACGAAGGGCAGGTCGGGCCGTTTCCCGTCGATCAGGTCGGCCAGCGTCAGGATCTGCAGGCGCGCATAGCTTCGGTTGGTGGCTTCGGCGTGAAAGCGCCCCACCGCGGCGGCTTCCTTCTCCATCGCGGCGGTCGGCCGGCTTTTGGTCAGGAACACGCCGATCGGCGCGCGTTCGCGCATGATCGTCGAATGGAGATCGCGGATCATCTGCACGCCCACATGATCGCCGCCCTTAACCGATACGATCGCTCGCTCGGTCTTGCGGCCATCGGGCTTAAAATAGATGATGCCGTCGATCCCGCCATCGGCGCCTTTCCGCTTGCCGCCATAGGGCATCGCATCGACCAGCGAGACCATCCACCACTGGAACTGATATTTGTCGCGCAGGGCCAGGTCCTGCGCCGACGCGAAATCCTTTGGCGTCCCCTCGACGGTGAACTGGATGCCCGGAAAGGCCCCCTGCATGCGCTTCTCGATCAGGCTGATGGCAAGGTGGGTGATATCGATACCGATCCAGTTCCGGCCCAGCTTCTGCGCGGCGTGGATCGCCGTTCCGCAGCCGCAGAACGGATCGAGCACCGTGCCGCCCGGCGGTGAGGATTGCGCGATGATCCGCTCCAGAAGCGCCAGGGGCTTCTGGGTGGGATAGCCCAGACGCTCGGCGGATGTGTTGCCGATCCGCGGAATATCGGTCCACACCGATTGCAGCTTCTGCCCTTCCATGCCTTCCAGATAGACCTTCAATCCGTCCATGCGCGGCGATCCGTCGCGACGGGTCAGGATGCGGCCTTCGCGCCACCAGCTTTCCAACTGATCGATCGAATAGGCCCAGCCGCGGGTCGGCGGGGGCGTCGTGCCGCGCCAGGCGAACTTGCCGGATGCCGAATTGCGCCGATCCGCGGTCAGATTTTCGGCGCGGTACAGCCGGCCGTCGCCATCGTTATGGTATCGGCTCAGCTGGGCGTCGCTGTACCGCGTCCGGATATCGTTCCACACATAATCGTCGGATTTCGTGTAGAACAGGATCGTGTCGGCGATCTTGCCGTAACGGTTGGCGGAATTGTGGCTCGTCGTTCGGCGCCAGATGATCTCGTTGCGATAATTGCTCGCGCCGAACACGCCGTCCAGCACCAGCTTCAGATAATGGCTCGCGGTCGAATCGCAGTGCAGATACAGGCTCCCGGTTGGTTTCAGGACGCGGTGAAGCTCGATCAGGCGCATCGCCATCATCGCCAGATAGGCCATCATGTCATTGTCGCCGAGGAACGTTCGGATCGCGTTGAGCAGGTCGAACGCCTTGGTGTTGCCGCTGCGCGCGACCTGATCGAACGCCTCTTCGGCATGGTCATTCCAATGCCAGGTGTCCTCGAACGCCTCGATCTGCGCATCGGCCAGCACGCCGGCGGGGGGCCGAAACAGAATGTTGTAATTGGCGTTCGAATTGAACGGCGGGTCGAGATAGACCAGATCGATGCTGTCGGCGGCCACATGCTCCCGCAGCACGTCGATATTGTCACCGTAGAAAAGGTGATTGGCGACTGCTCCCATCGCGACCCGCGCCATGAGAACGTCAAAGGTCCGGAAATAGAACGAAAGCAGCTTTTCATCCGAATTGGCGCCTCCCCGATTGCAAAATCCTAACCCAGGTTAGTATGCACGGGGGGATCGACTGCTCCGTTCTGGCGTGCGGCGCTGCTCCGGGCGGTCGATCGCAGGTGCCGGGCGACGCTCGGAAATCCACGCCGTCGCGCAGGGCAGGGCGGCTTGCGCCTTGCGCCGAAACGGAGTTTTCTCCCGGCGGCTGGCGGGCGGCGGCGTGCGCTCCTATCTCACCTCTAGCTCTCGACACATAACAGAAGTAGAACCCGCCCTCATGGCTCTCACGACTCTTTCCGTCCGCGGCGCGCGCGAGCATAATCTCAAGGGCGTCGATATCGACATCCCGCGCGACACGCTCACCGTCATCACCGGCCTCTCGGGCTCGGGCAAGTCGAGCCTCGCGTTTGACACCATCTATGCCGAGGGCCAGCGGCGCTATGTCGAGTCGCTGTCGGCCTATGCGCGCCAGTTTCTCGAGATGATGCAGAAGCCCGATGTCGAGCACATCGACGGCCTTTCCCCAGCAATCTCGATCGAGCAGAAAACAACGAGCCGCAATCCGCGCTCGACCGTCGCGAC
>JBQCEK010000305.1:0-2963 GCA_051960335.1 Sphingomonas sp. | reverse complement strand
GTGGATCGGCATCGGCAATGCCGGCACGCTGATTTCCTCGCTGCTGCTGCTCACCCGGCAGAAATGGCGTGCCTCGATCAACCGTGCTGCCGAGGCCATGACCCTGTTCGCGGTGTCGATGGCCGGGATTTTCCCGATCCTGCACCTGGGCCGGCAAGGCTATTTCTACTGGCTGTTTCCCTATCCGGCGACGATGGGCGTGTGGCCGCGATGGCGATCGGCGCTGGTGTGGGATTTTTGGTCGATCCTGTCCTACCTGCTGTTTTCGGTGCTGTTCTTCTATGTCGGATTGATTCCCGACCTGGCCACCTTGCGCGATCGGCCGGGCAGCGTTGCGTGGCGGCGCTTCTACGGCGTGCTGGCGATGGGCTGGCAGGGTACGCCGCGGCAATGGCGCGCGCAGAAGCGGCTTCACATGATCATGGCGGTGATCGCGGTGCCGCTGGTCTGTTCGGTCCATTCGATCGTCGGGCTCGATTTCGCCGCCAGCCTGATGCCGGGTTGGACCGAGAGCATCTTCCCGCCCTATTTCGTCGTCGGTGCTTTCTTTTCCGGCTTTGCGGTGGTGGTGCTGATCACCCTGGTCCTGCGCTGGTCGATGCGGCTCGAAGGGCTGATCGTGCCAGCCCATTTCGATGTAATGGCCAAGGTAATTCTCGCCTCGGCGATCGTGATGGGGGCGTCCTACGGCGCCGAGTGGTTCTCGGCCTGGTGGGGCGGCGACCCGGCCGACATCCGGCTCGTCGTTTACGAGTTTACCGGCGATTATTGGTGGCTCTACTGGCTAATGCTGCTGTGCAATGCCGTCGCGGCGCAGATCTTCTGGTTGCCGCGGATGCGCACCAACGTCTGGGCGCTGATCGGCGTATCGATCGCCGTACTGGTCGGCATGTGGCTCGAGCGTATCCTCATCATCCTAACCACGCTGTCGAGCGGCTACGAGCCGAGCTTCTGGCGCACCTATGAGCCAACGCTAATCGATTTCGCGATTCTCGCTGGTACGCTCGGCATGTTTGTACTGCTCTATCTCGTTTTCGCACGGCTGATTCCGCCGATTTCGATGCACGAGGTGCGCGAACTGGTTGCGGAGGAGCGGCAATGACCGCAGTTGCGATCGCCACTTTCGACAGCGAGGGTGCATGGCTGCGCGCCCGGAGCAAGGCGCTCGCCCGCGATCACCGCATCCTCGGGGAATGGCTGCCCTACGCTAGTACCGCGCTGGGTGATGGTGAGGGGCGCGCCGGTATCCTGCCTTGGGTGCTCGGCGCCGGGTGCGCTGGCGGCATCAGCCTGTTTGCGTTGGAATGCTGGACTGCGGCCTTCGCCTATCCGATCGACAGCGGCGGACGCGCACTCCTGAGCTGGGAGGCATTCATTCCCGCGCCGGTCGAATTCTCGGCGTTGGCTGCCGGGATCGGCGGCATGATTGCGCTGTTTGTCAAGGCGCGGCTGACCCGGCTTAGCCATCCCGCCTTCGATTGGGGCGAAGTCGCCGAGGCCTCGCAATCGGCGTTCGTTCTCGCGCTTGGCTGCGATGCCGGTATCGACGCCGATGCTGCGATCAACCTTCTCGCGGAAGCCGGCGCGACCCACACGCGCCTGATCGAGCCATGAAGGGTGCCGCTTCCTTCCTGCTCGCGACGGCGCTTCTTTCGGGCTGCAACCTTTCGATGAAGGACCAGGCCAAGGCCGGCGCGCAATCCAGCCCCGCGCTGTGGCCGGGCGGGCCGGCACGACAGGCACCCCCGCCCGGCACGATCGCGCAGAGCGATATCGCCCGCGCCGAGGCGCTCGTCACGCCGCCGCCACTCACCAACGCGCTGATCGATCGCGGCGAGCAACGCTATGACATCTATTGCACCGTGTGCCACGGCCAGAGAGGCGACGGTGACGGCATGGTGGTCAAGCGTGGTTTCCCCGCACCACCGTCTTTCCATAGCGCGCGCCTGGTCGCTGCGCCTCCCGCCTATATCGTCGATGTGATCACCAACGGCCGCGGCATGATGTACAGCTATGCTGATCGCGTCGCGCCCGCGGACCGCTGGGCGATCGCCGCTTATGTCAAGGTGTTGCAACGCGCGCGGCAGGATGAGGAGGCGCGCCGGTGACGCGGCGGCCGATCCCTTGGCTGGTCGCTTCGTTGATCGGCTTTATCGCAATCGCGATCCTGGCGCCGACGGCCGCCGCGACCGGCTGGCGGCTCGCCGCGGTGACCGCTGGCGCGCCAATCGCGGGCGCGGTGCTGTTGCTGCTGATCGCGCGGGTCACCGGTGCCGACTGGGGCGCCTTCCGGCCGATAGCGTCCGCGGCGCCGCTGCTCGTCGTCGCGGCGGCCGGCATCGGCGTGATCCAACTCGCGTCGCTGCCGCCGGCGCATCTCGGGCTGTGGCAGCATCCGCTCGCCGTCGGCATCCGCGCAGTGCTGGCGACTGGCGCGCTGGCTTGGGTAGCCATGCGCATCGTCCGCGGGGCGAGCGTCACCTTCGCGGCAATCGCGCTGGCAATCTATGCGATCGCCGCGACCGCGATTGGGAGCGACTGGCTGCTCGGCGCAGCGCCGGGCCACGCGGTATCGGCGATCGGAATGATGCTGGCGACGCAGGAGATCGGTGCGGCCTGCGCCTTGGTACTGTGGCTCGGTTGGGGCGACACACGCTTTCTTCGCGATATGGGCAAGTTGATGATCGCCGCTTTGCTGGGCCTCAGCTATATGATCTATATGGATTTCCTGATCTTGTGGTACGGTGACCTGCCCGCCCGGATCGGCTGGTACGTCGATCGCGCGACGCCGTTGCTGGATGTCGTGGTCAGCATCGCTCTGGTCTGCGGGCTTGTCGTACCGATAGCCGCGCAGGCGCTGCTCGGTGGCAATCCATCCCCGCGGTCCCGTGATCGCGGCGATCCTCCGGTGGCCGAGGGCGAGCAGGTGCTCGACGCCCTCGCCGGCGCCCGAGGAGTGCGCG
>JBQCEK010000304.1:0-5103 GCA_051960335.1 Sphingomonas sp. | reverse complement strand
AACCTTCCACAACTGTAAAGGCAAATACGACAAGCGTAACTACTGGATGTTCGAAACGGACTTCACACAGATCACCGACGTTACGCAGACCACCCATCGCGGATTGCTCTATCCTTCGGACCACTTTCAGGTGCTGGCGACGCTCGGCTGGGAGTGATCGAGCGGCCTTGAGTGGGGGCGGTCGGCGGTCTAGGGCAGGCCGAACGCTAACAAGGGCTGGAGCGCGATGAAGGACAAGTTGGTGACGCTGATCGGCGGCGGCGGGTTCGTCGGCCGCTATGTCGCGCAGGCGTTGCTTCAGGCCGGCGCGCGGGTGCGCATCGCCCAGCGCGATCCCCGCGAGGCGTATTTCCTGCGCACGCAGGGCGGGCTTGGTCAGACGCAATTTGTCGCCGTCGATGTGCGCAAGCCGGAGACGGTGGCGCGCGCCATTCACGGCGCCGATGCCGTAGTCAATCTGGTCGGCGTATTGTCGGGCGATTTCGAGGGGCTGCACGTCGCCGGCGCCAAGGCGGTGGCCGAGGCGTGCGCGGCGTCAGGCGTCAAGGCGCTGGTCCACCTGTCGGCGATCGGCGCCGATACCGAAGCCGAGTCGCGCTATGCGCGGACGAAAGGTGAAGGCGAAGCGGCGGTGCGCGCGGCGTTCCCGAACGCGACGATCCTGCGCCCGTCGATCATCTTCGGGCGCGAGGATCGCTTCATCAACCGATTCGCCGAGATGATCGCAACCGCATCGGCGCTGCCGCTGGTGCATGTCGTGCCGGTGCTTCGCGCTGGCGTGAAGTTCCAGCCGGTGTTCGTTGGCGATGTCGCCCAGGCCGCGGTCAGGGCGCTTGCCGATCCGGAGACATTTGGCGGCAAGACCTTCGAGATCGGCGGCCCCGATGTCATCACGATGGGCGAGCTGCAACATTGGATCGCGCGGGAAATCGGGCGTGAGCCGTCGTTCGTCAATGTGCCAGACGCCGTCGGCGGCATGATTGCCGGCGCTGGATTCCTGCCCGGCGCGCCGATCACCAAGGACCAATGGCTGATGCTTCAGCGCGATAACGTCGTCAGTGGCGGCGCAGAAGGGCTGCGGGCATTTGGCATCACGCCCACGCCGATGGCGGCCGTCGCGCCGGCCTATCTGGTCCGCTTTCGCCGCCATGGCCGCTTCGCCAAGATTGACCGAGCCGCCTGACGCCCCTTCATCCGCGGCCGCGCCCCGCGGGCCGGCCTTCCTCTGGCCACCCGCTTAAAGGCGCATACCCATGCCGTTGATCGTCACTGCCATCCTGCTCGGCATCGTCGAGGGATTGACCGAATTCCTGCCGGTCTCCTCGACCGGGCATTTGATCCTCGCCAGCGAATTGTTCGGCTATTCGGCCGATGAATGGGCGGTGTTCAACATCGTCATCCAGCTGGGTGCGATCCTGGCCGTGATCGTGCTCTACTGGCGGACGTTCTGGGCGGTCGGCCAGGGCATGCTGAAGCGCGAGCCTGTCTCGTGGCGCTTTGCGCGCAACGTCGTCGTCGCGTTCATTCCCGCGGCGGTGATCGGGTTGGCGCTTCATTCATACATTGAGGAACTGCTTGGCGCGCCCAAGGTGGTGGCGATCGCGCTGATCGTCGGCGGCGTCGCGATCCTGGTGCTCGAAAAAGCGATCAAGTCGCATGACGTCGTCGGCGTGGCTGAAATCCCGTTGTCGCGCGTGATCGGGATCGGTTTCCTGCAATGTCTGGCGATGGTGCCCGGCGTCAGTCGCTCCGGCGCGTCGATCATGGGCGCGCTGGCGCTCGGCGTGGAACGACGCACGGCCGCGGAGTTCAGCTTCTTTCTCGCGATCCCGACGATGCTAGGCGCAACCACCGTCGAGCTGTGGAAGAATCGCGAGGCGCTATCGAGCGCGACGGTGAGCTGGGGGCTGATCGGCATCGGCTTCGTCGTGGCGTTCCTCGTCGCGCTGGTGGTGATCCGCTGGTTCGTCGGCGTCGTCAGCAAGCATGGATTTCAGCCATTCGCCTGGTATCGAATCATCGCCGGCGGTGCGGCCTTGATCTGGCTTCTGGCGAGATAAGGCCGCAACGGACATAAAAACTCATAGAGCGCGCACCAAATAGTCTCAGCTACGCAACTATCGAACTAAATATGTCAGCAAAGCTACCCCATTGGTTGGTTTTTGCGTGACAGGGCCAGAATCCTTTCCTAACGCTGCGCCAAATATTCTGGGGCGGACCGATGGCGCGCGACGCAATGCTCAAATTTGTCGACCGGCAGCAGGCCTATCCGGCCAAGCGGCCTGCCGAGGCGCGGGCGGACGATTTCCGAGAGATCGCTGCGCGCTACGCTCCCGGAGCTGGCGAGGAACAGGCCGGGCGTTGCTCGCAATGCGGGGTGCCGTATTGTTCGGTGCATTGCCCGCTGCACAACCACATCCCCGATTGGCTGCGGCTGACCGCCGAGGGACGGCTGCGCGAAGCCTATGAACTGAGCAACGCGACCTCGACCATGCCCGAAATCTGCGGCCGCATCTGCCCGCAGGATCGGCTGTGCGAGGGCAATTGCGTGATCGAATTCTCCGGCCACGGCGCGGTGACGATCGGCTCGGTCGAGAAGTTCATCACCGATACCGCCTGGGAAGAGGGCTGGGTCGAGCCGCTGCAACCCGGCCGGCCGCGCGGCCAATCGATCGGCATCATCGGCGCGGGGCCCGCGGGATTGGCGGCGGCGGATCGGCTACGTGCGCTTGGCTACGACATTCATGTCTATGATCGTCACGATCGGGCCGGCGGGCTGCTGACCTATGGCATTCCCGGTTTCAAGCTTGAAAAGCACGTCGTCACGCGTCGTGTCCAACGGCTCGCCGCCGGCGGCGTCATATTTCATGACTCCTTCGAGGTCGGCCGTGACGCGAGCCTCGACGAGCTCCGCCAGCGCCACGATGCGATCCTGATCGCCACCGGCGTGTACAAGCCACGCGCGATCAAGGCGCCCGGGGTGGGCAGTGACGGTGTGGTCGAGGCGCTCGATTACCTTATCGCCTCGAACCGCAAAGGATTTGGCGATGCGGTTCCCGCGTTCGAAGACGGCAGCCTCGACGCCGCCGGCAAGCGCGTGGTGGTGATCGGCGGCGGCGACACCGCGATGGATTGCGTGCGCACCGCCGTCCGCCAGGGCGCGACCTCGGTCAAATGCCTCTACCGCCGCGACCGCGCCAACATGCCGGGCAGCCAGCGCGAAGTCGCCAATGCCGAGGAAGAAGGCGTCGAGTTCGTCTGGCTTTCCGCCCCGCAAGCGTTCGACGCCGAGGCGCGCGTCACTGGCGTCCGCGCCCAGCGCATGCGGTTGGGCCAGCCCGACGCCAGCGGCCGCCGCGCGCCCGAGGTCGATCCAGGCAACGATTTCGTCGAGCCTGCCGATCTCGTCATCAAGGCGCTGGGCTTCGATGCGGAGGATTTGCCGACGCTGTTCGATGCACCCGAACTGAATGTAACCCGCTGGGGCACCTTGCAGATCGATCACACAAGGATGCAGACTTCGCTCGAGGGGGTGTTCGCCGCAGGCGACATCGTGCGGGGCGCAAGTCTGGTCGTCTGGGCGATCCGCGACGGGCAGGACGTCGCGGACAAGATGCACACCTTCCTCAAGCAACGCGCGCCGGCCGGCAAGGCTGCCGCCTGAAGAGGAGATTAGGGTGACGAAGTTTCACTTCATTGTCGCAACGGCGCTTGTAGCGGCGACGCAGCCGGTGGTGGCTCAGACTGCTGCGACCGTACCACCATCGCAGTCGGCGTTAGCGCAAGTCGATCCCGCGGCGCTCGCCGAGGCGCGTCAAGTCGCCGGCCATCTTATGCCTCCGGGCGTATACAAGAAGATGTTGGGACCGATGATGGCTCCGATGTTCGATAATATGGGCCAAACCATGAAGGCGCTGCCGCTCAAGCAGATCGCCGAGATGGGTGGGCTGACGGCGAGCCAGGCCGCTTCGCTCGACAAGATCGACATTGACCAGGTGATGGCGATTTATGATCCGCACTGGCAGGAGCGGATGCAACTGTCGATGCGCGCAATGTTCGACGCGATGGGTGATTTCTTCACCACGCTCGAACCTGATCTGCGCGATGCGATGGCGCATGCTTATGCCCATAAATTCACGTTGGGCGAGCTGACCGATCTCAATAAATTCTTCAACACACCATCGGGCGCGAAATTCGCCAGCCAATACATGACGATCATGACCGACCCGGCGATGACCGAAGAAATGAAATCGATGATGCCGAAAATGATGCAGCAGATGCCTCAATTCATCGCCGCTGCCCAGAAAGCGACAGCCAGCCTGCCGCCGCCGCGCAAGATCGAAGACCTTACGCCTGCCGAAAAGGCCAAGCTGGCCAAGGCGATCGGCGTCGCGCCCGACAAGCTTCAGGATCCCAAGACGACGACATGACCGACCAGCGCACCCGCCTCGCCCAAGAGGGCATGTACCGCCCCGAATTCGAGTCCGACGCGTGCGGCGTCGGGCTCGTCGCGGCGACCGATGGCAAGCCGTCGCGCCGCGTCGTGCAGTCGGCGATCGACGCGCTGAAGGCTGTGTGGCACCGCGGCGCGGTCGATGCCGACGGCAAGACCGGGGACGGGGCTGGGTTGCACGTCGATCTGCCGCAGCGCTTCTTCGACGATGCGATTGCTCTGTCCGGGCACAAGGCGCTGCCTAACCGGCTTGCCGTGGGCATGATCTTCCTGCCGCGCACCGATCTCGGCGCGCAGGAGACGTGCCGCGGCATCGTCGAAACCGCGATCATCGAGGCGGGTTATACGATCTATGGCTGGCGGCAGGTGCCGGTCGACGTGTCGGTGATCGGCCAGAAAGCGCAGGCGACCCGGCCCGAGATCGAGCAGATCATGATCGCCGGGCCGCTGCCCGACGAGGTGAGCGCGGCGGAGTTCGAGAAGGACCTTTATCTGATCCGGCGCCGCATCGAGAAGCGCGCGATCGCGGCGCAGATCAGCGGCTTCTACATCTGCTCGCGGTCGTGCCGCTCGATCATCTACACGGGCCTGTTCCTCGCCGAGAGCCTGTCGGTGTTCTATCCCGACCTCACCGACGACCGCTTCGAGAG
>JBQCEK010000303.1:0-2064 GCA_051960335.1 Sphingomonas sp. | reverse complement strand
TCCGTCGCGATTTCAACGAGGTTCAGCACCTTCAGGTCAGCCGCAAGGGGCCGGCCGATTTCGTATCGATGGCGGATCAGCGCGCCGAGCAGACGCTGTTCGAGGAATTGTCGCGCGCCCGGCCCGATTGGGGGTTCGTGATGGAGGAGCGCGGCGATGTCGCCGGCAATCCCGACAAGCCCCGCTTCGTCGTCGATCCGCTGGATGGCACCACGAATTTCCTGCACGGCATTCCGCATTTCGCGATCTCGATCTGCGCTGAAGAACCCAAGCCGAACGGCACATGGGAGCCGATCGCGGCGCTGGTCTATCAACCGCTGACCGATGAAAGCTTCTGGGCCGAAAAGGGCCGGGGAGCGTGGTTGCAGGATCAGCGGCTGCGCGTTTCGTCGCGCCGCGATCTGGCCGATGCGCTGATCGCCACGGGCATTCCGTTTCTTGGCCACGGCAACTTCGCCGAGTGGAGCCGCATCTTCGGCGCGGTGGCGCCCGAAGTGGCGGGCATCCGCCGGCTCGGCTCGGCCGCGCTCGATCTGGCGTGGGTCGCGGCGGGCCGATTCGACGGCTATTGGGAATCGGATCTCAATCGCTGGGATGTCGCCGCCGGCATGCTGCTGGTGAAGGAAGCGGGCGGCTTCGTGACCGACTATCGCGGGGGTGATCGCGCGATCGAACGCAACGAGTTTCTCGCGGCCAATGACGCGCTTCATTCCAAGCTGCACAAATTGGTCGCGGCATCACTTCGTTAGGCGAATTCTCGCTGGCGTAATTGCGATTCATTCTCACGGGCTGCGGGCCTTGCCCCTCTCGGACCATCGTCCTAGAAGCCCGGCCAACCCCATTCGCACCTGCGAGAAAGCCATTGCCCGATCTGTTGCAATATCTGCCGATCCTGCTGTTTCTCGGCGTCGCGCTGTTGCTGTCGAGCGCGTTCGTGGTGCTGCCGATGCTGGCGGCCCGCGCAACCGGCGCACACAAGCCGAACGTCGCCAAGCTGAGCGAATATGAGTGCGGCTTCCCCGCGTTCGAGGATCCGCGCAGCCAGTTCGACGTGCGTTTCTACCTCGTCGCGATCCTGTTCATCGTGTTCGATCTGGAAGCCGCATTCATCTATCCGTGGGCGGTATCGGTGTTTCTCCTGGGGTGGTCGGCATGGTTTGCGATGATGATCTTCATCGCCGAACTGGCGCTCGGCCTGGTGTATGCGTGGAAGAAGGGAGCGTTGGATTGGGAATGAAACCGCACTCCGGCCCGGTCGAGCTGCAGCGCTCGGCGGCGGGCGGGGCGATCGTCCCGCCCGATCAGGCATTCTTCAACGATCTGAACGGTGAGCTGACCGACAAGGGTTTCCTGGTCACGTCGACCGAGGACCTGTTCAAATGGGCGCGCACCGGCAGCCTGTGGTGGATGACCTTCGGCCTCGCCTGCTGCGCGGTCGAGATGATCCACGTAAACATGCCGCGTTACGATCTCGAGCGGTTCGGTGCGGCGCCGCGTGCGAGCCCGCGCCAGTCCGACGTGATGATCGTCGCGGGCACGCTGTGCAACAAGATGGCCCCGGCGCTGCGGCGGGTCTACGACCAGATGTCGGAGCCGAAATACGTCATCTCGATGGGCAGCTGCGCCAATGGCGGCGGCTATTACCATTACAGCTATTCGGTGGTGCGCGGCTGCGACCGGATCGTGCCGATCGACATCTATGTGCCGGGCTGCCCGCCGACTGCGGAGGCGCTGCTCTACGGGATCATGCAGTTGCAGCGGAAAATCCGCCGCGTCGGGACGATCGAACGATGAGCGGGTTCGTTCTTCAATCCTCCCCCATGGGGGGAGGGGGACCATTGCGGAGCAATGGTGGAGGGGTTTTGCCGCCACGAAAGGGCGATACCCCTCCGACGCGCTTCGCGCGCCACCTCCCCTTGCAGGGGAGGATTGGATTATGAGGGCGCCGGCTCCTGCTTATGCCGCTGATCTGAACGGCGAGACGATCGAGGCTGCGACCAAGGCGCTTGGCGACGTGCTGGTGCGGTCGCAGGATCGCGTCGGCGAAGTGGCGATTTATGTCGA
>JBQCEK010000302.1:0-7028 GCA_051960335.1 Sphingomonas sp. | reverse complement strand
ATCTTGCCGGCTTTCTGGGGCTGGAGGCGGGGCGCAAGGTGCGCGTCACCGCCATGACGAACGTGGCGACGGTCGGCACCTTCATGGTGCCCTCGCTCCAGCTCGGCAAGCGAGTCGCCGCGCCGATCGAATCGCCCGCGCTCGATCAGGCCAATATGGGCGCGCCGGGGATGCTCGGGATCGATGCGCTGCAGGGGCATGCCGTCCTGATCGATTTCGGCCGCAACGAAATGACGGTGCGGCCATCGAGCACCCGATCCCACCCATCCTATGGCGACAATGAAATCGTCGTGACGGCGAAGAGCCGCTTCGGCCAGCTGATCGTCACCGACGCGCGCTATCACGGGAAGCGGATTTCGGTGGTGATCGATACGGGCACGCCGATCACCGTCGCCAATTCGGCGTTCGTGCGCATGCTGGACAAGCCGCCCAAGTCGCTCGGCAAAATCTCGATGCTGTCGGCGCTGGGGCATCTGCTGGTCGCCGATTATATCGAGGTCGATCATCTGGAGATCGGCGGCGTCGGCCTGGATCACGTGCCGCTCGCGGTCGCGGATGCCGAACCGTTCAAGCGTTTCGACCTCGATCAAACCCCGGCGCTGATGCTCGGCATGGACACGCTGCGGCTGTTCAAGCAGGTCGATATCGATTTCGCGAACCGCCAGATCCGCTTCAAGTTCCCCGTGCGCAATCTTGCGCTCGGCGCGTGGTCGGTCACACGGTAACCTGTTCGCCCAGCTCCAGCACCTTGCCCGGCGGAATCTGCAGGAAATCGGTGGGATCGGATGCGTTGCGCTGCAGGAACATGAAGATTCGATCCTGCCACAAGGGCATACCCTCGTCCTTTGACGGTTTCAGCGTGTTGCGGCCGATGAAATAGGAGGTCTTGTTCGCCTCCAGCGCGACGCCGCGTCCTTGCGCTTCCAGCCCCAGATCGCGCGGCACATCGGGCGATTCCATGAAGCCATAGGTCAATAGCACGCGCGTGAAGCTGTCGTTGATCGGGTTGACCTTCGCGCGCTCGGCCGGCGGCACGATCGGCCGATCGTCAGTGCGCACGCTGACCACCAGATTCTTCCGGTGAAGCACCTTGTTGTGCTTCAGATTGTGGAGCAATGCGCCGGGCGCGCTATCGGCATTGGCGGTGAGGAACACCGCGACGCCTTCCACGCGCTCGGGCGGGCGCCGTTCGAGCGCGGCGGCGAGATCGGCGAGCGGCACGCTGTGGCGCTGCTCGAACACCTTCACAATGCCGCGCCCGCGCACCCAGACGCTGATCAGCAGGCCGATCACCGCCGCCACCGCGAGCGTGATCCAGCCGCCCTCGACGACGCGCAGCAGATTGGCGGCGAAGAACATCAGATCGAGCGCGAAGAACGGGCCGACCAGCAGACCCGCGCGCAGCCGGCTCCAATGCCAGCGATGGCGGACGACGATATAGGCGAGCGCGGTCGTCACCAGCATCGTGCCGGTTACCGCGATGCCATAGGCGGCGGCCATGTCGGTCGAATTGCGGAACTGCACGATCAGCAACAGGATGCCGGCAAGCAGGAGCCAGTTGATCGCCGGCAGATACAGCCGCGGCGCATTGGGCGACAGGCTGCGGCGCACGCGAAGGCGCGGCAGCAGACCCAATTGAATCGCTTGCTGGGTCAGCGAATAGGTGCCGCTGATCACCGCCTGGCTGGCGATGATGGTGGTGACGATCGCCAGCAGCACCAGCGGCATGCGCAGCGGCACCGGCGCCATCAGGAAGAACCAGTCGGCGTTGAGGAACTGGCCGTTCCTGATCGCCGATCCCTGCAGCGCATCGAGCGCGACGGCGGCCTGGCCGAAATAATTGAGCATCAGCGCGGGGAAAACGACGGCGAACCAGCCCTGGCGGATCGCCGCGCGACCGAAGCCGCCCATATAGGCGGTCATCGCTTCGGCGCCGGCGACCGTCAGGCTCATCGCGCCGAGCACGAAGAAGCCGGTAAGGCCGTGATGAAGCACGAATCGAATGCCGTAGAGCGGCGACAGGGCGGCCAGCACGGCCGGTTCGTCGATCAGCCGCCACAGCCCCAGCGCGCCGATGACCACGAACCACAACAGGCAGACGGGGCCGAACAGGCGCTGCAGCCGAGTCGTGCCGCGCGCCTGCACGGCGAACAGCGCGATCAGGATCGCGACCGTCAGGAAGAAGATCGCATGCTCGCTCACCGCGGTTTGCGCGCCGGGCAGCGTGCGCAACCCCTCCGACGCCGCGAGCACGGACAGCGCCGGCGTGATCAGCGAATCGCCGTAGAACAGGGCGGCACCCGCCGCGCCGAGGAACAAGGCGGTGCGCGCGCGCGTCCCTCGCCCGCGCCGGGCGATCGCCGCCAGCGCCAGCACGCCGCCTTCGCCCTGATTGTTGGCGCGCAGCAGCAGCAGCACATATTTGATCGTGACGACGATGATCAGCGACCATAGCGCAAGCGACAGCACGCCCAGGATCTCGGCCGCGCCGATGCCGCGAGTCCCCGCCTGGTCCAGCGCGTCGCGAAACGCATAGATCGGGCTGGTGCCGATATCGGCGAACACCACGCCCAGCACGGCGAGGCCGATCGCCGTCGATGGGCGCGATTGAGGGGATGGCTCTGGCATTGCGGGGCGCGCCTTACGCGCATCCGCGGCCAAAGCCAACGCGCGAGCGATTGATCGCCGCGGTCGAACGCGTCATAGCGGCGGCATGGTTCCCTTTTCGTTCGCCGGACATGCCTTCGCCGCCCTGCCGCAGGGGGCCTTATATTGGCCGGCGCGCCGCGCGTTGCTGGTCGCCGATCTGCATTTCGAAAAGGCAAGCTGGTTCGCCCGCGCCGGGCAAATGCTGCCGCCCTATGATTCGGTCGCGACGCTGGCCGATCTCGCTGCGATCGTCGAGGCGACGCAGCCGGCGGAAATCTGGTCGCTGGGGGACAGCTTCCACGATTCGGCGGGCTGCGACCGCTTGCCCGAGCGCGCGCGTGCAATGCTGGCCGAGCTGACCGATCGGCACCGCTGGATCTGGATCACCGGCAATCACGATCGCGATCTCGTCGATCGGTGCGGCGGTGAGGTGATGGCCGAGGCGGTGTTGGACGGCGTCGTGCTGCGCCACGAGGCTGATCCCGCCGAGCATCGGCCGGAGCTTTCGGGGCATTTCCACCCCAAGCTTCGCGTTACGGTGCGCGGCCGCCGAGTCGCGCGCCGCTGTTTCGTCGCGACGGCGCAAAAACTGATCCTGCCGGCGTTCGGCGCGCTGACCGGCGGGCTGGATGCCGATCATCCCGAGATCATCCGTGCGGTCGGCGCCGCCGCGCAGGCGCTGATCGCGCTCGACGATCGGCTGCTCCGCTTTCCGCTCGCCGCGTAGAGCCGACTACGCCGCGAGTTTCGGGAAGGCGGCTCGGAACGCGGCGACCTTCGGCTTGTCCCACTGCACGATATAGGGATGCAGCGGATGCCGATCGAAGAATTGCTGGTGATAGGCCTCTGCCGGATAGAAGGTGCCGGTTTCCAGCTGCGTGACGATCGGCGCCTTGAACGCCTTCACGCCGCGCAGCTGCGCGATATAGGCGGCGGCCACCTGCCGCTGCGCGGCGTTCTGCGGGAAGATCGCCGAACGGTAGCTCGAGCCGCTGTCGGGACCCTGCCGGTTGAGCTCGGTGGGATCATGGGCGACCGAGAAAAAGACGCGAAGCAGCGTGCCGTAGCTGACGAGGCGGGGATCATAGACGATCCTGATCGATTCGGCGTGGCCGGTGCGTTCGGTGGAGACCGCCGCATAATTGGCGGTGTCGGCGCTGCCGCCGTCATAGACGGCGGTGACCGATTTGACGCCCTTCACGCGTTCGAACACCGCCTCCATGCCACAGAAGCACCCGCCGGCGAGCACCGCCGTCTGCGTCTTGCCGGCAGCGGGGACGTCATGCGCCGGCGGCGGGATGGGCACGGCATGTTCGGCGCTGGCGGCCGCGCCGAAGAAGGCGGCGGCGGCGAGCCCGACGAAGCCGGTGGCGGCAACGATGAGGCGGTTCATGGTCTCTCTCGATCAACGCGCTGGTAGGCGCGCGCCGACCATAGCGAGGGGAGATGAACCCGAGGTGACGCGTCGCAGCGCTCAGCGCGCCGCCGGCATGGCCTGTGCGCTGTGGTGGAAGCCGTGCGCGATGGCGCCGGGATGCATCGCGACGACGCCGACCGTGCCGATCGCAAAGCCGCCGAGGAATCGCCAGAAGAATCCCGATTTCAAAATACCGCGCATTGCCTTCACTTCATGTTCGCCGCGCCCGAACACCGGGCGGAAACGGCAGAGTCGCTAAACGGAGATCGGCAAAAGCCGCCGATCCACTTGCCAGCCTTATTACGGTTCGAATGTTAACGGACGCTGGCCGGCCTGTTCATCGCAGCGCAGCACACGCCGTCTGGATCCGCTCGCATGCCGCCGTCAGCAGATCCTCCGACGTCGCGTAGCTGATCCGCATGGCCGGTGATAGGCCGAATGCGACGCCGGGCACGGCGGCAACCCTGGCGTCTTCCAGCAGATAGGCGACCAGCGCCGAATCGCTGTCGATCGCCTGGCCCGACGGCGTCTGCTTGCCGATCAGCCCCGCGAACTCGGGATAGACGTAAAAGGCGCCCTCCGGCACCGGGCAGCTCATGCCGTTGATCTGGTTGAGCATCGACACGACGAGATCGCGCCGCGACTGGAAGGCGGCGGCGCGTTCCTTGAGGAACGACTGGTCGCCGTTCAGCGCGGCGGTCGCCGCGGCCTGGGCGATCGAGCAGGGGTTGGACGTGGATTGCGATTGCAGCTTGGCGATCGCCTTGATCAGCGGCGCGGGGCCGCCGGCGAAGCCGATCCGCCACCCGGTCATCGCATAGGCTTTCGAACAGCCGTTGACCGTCAGCGTGCGATCGTAGAGCGCGGGGCACACCTCGGCGATCGTCGCGAAGACGAAATCGTCATAGGTGATGTGTTCGTACATATCGTCGGCGAACACCCAGACGTGCGGATGCCGTTCCAGCACCGCGCCCAGCGCCTTCAGCTCGTCCGCGCTATAGCCCGCGCCCGTCGGGTTCGACGGCGAATTGAGGATCAGCCACTTGGTCCTGGGCGTGATCGCCGCTTCGAGCTGCTCGGGGCGAAGCTTGTAATGCTGATCCGGCCCGCATTCGATGAACACCGGCGTGCCCCCGGCGAACTGGACGACATCGGGATAGCTCACCCAATAAGGGGCGGGCACGATCACTTCGTCGCCGGCATCGACGGTGGCGACGATCGCGTTGAACAGCGTGTGCTTGCCGCCGACGTTCACGGTGATCTGCGCCGGGGTGTAATCCAAGCCGTTGTCGCGCTTGAACTTGGCGGCGATCGCGTCCTTCAACTCGGCCGTGCCGTCGACATTGGTATATTTCGTCTTGCCCGCGCGGATCGCCTCGATCGCGGCTTCCTTGACGAAATCGGGCGTGTCGAAATCGGGCTCGCCCGCGCCGAGGCCAATGACATCGACGCCAGCGCGTTTCAGCTCCAGCACCTTGGAGGTGATGGCGAGCGTGGGCGACGGCTGGATGCGGCCGAGCGCGGCGGATGTCTGCATGGATTCAGCGCCTGTCCTGGAGGGGGAGCGCCGCGCGCTATAGACCGGGCGCCTTCGCAACTGCAACAGCGGGGATGAGCCCGCGCAGCGCATTGCCAATAAAAAACCCGCCGACGAGATCGTCGGGGGTCAGCTCTCCCTCGATCGCGCGGCCGCTATCGATCAATTCGGCGCGCAGCACGCCGGGCAGCAGCCCGCGCGCGAGCGGGGGCGTGACGAGCGTGCCGCCGCTATCGACGAACAGGGTGGTAAAGCTGCCTTCGGTCAGGAATCCCTCGCGATCGACGAACGCGACTTCGAAGGTGCCGGCGGCGCGGCGCGGATCGTCGTAAAAGGCGCGGTCGCTGGTCTTGTGGCGCAGCCGGAAGTCGCGCGGCGCTACTTGATGCGCAGCGATGGCGACGGTTGCCTCCGCCGGCGAGGCCGGCAGCGGCGAGACGTGGATGGCGATTGCACCCGAAGGCGCGAGCAGCAGGCGGATGCGGCGTCGATCGCGCAGCCGGAAGGTCGCCGCTTGCAATTCGTTGCGCGTGGCGTGGCGATCGAACGGATAGCCGAACGCCAGCGCGCTCGCCTTCATCCGGGCCAGATGCCGATCGAGCAACGCGATCCCTTCCTCCGGATCGAACGCCATCGTCTCGATCAGATCGAAGGGGCGCTGGCCGGCGGTGACGAAGCCGCCTTTGGCCAGACATTCGGCCCATTCCTCGGGCGCGCGCGAATCGGCGACGATGCCCGAACCCAGCCCCAGCGACGCATGGCTCCCCTCGTCGATGGCAAGCGTGCGGATCGCCACGTTGAACATCGCATCGCCGCCGGGATCGATCCGGCCGATCGCGCCGGTGTAGATGCCGCGCGGCGCCGCTTCGACCTGCGCGATCACCTCGCTGGCGCGTATCTTCGGCGCGCCGGTGATCGATCCGCACGGGAACAGCGCCTCGATCACGTCGATCGCGTCGCGGCCGGGGGCAAGCGCGCCCGTCACCTCGGACACCATCTGGTGGATCGTCGGATAGGTCTCGACCGTGAACAGCGCCGGTGCGGCGACGCTGCCGGCGCGCGCGACGCGCGACAGATCGTTGCGGACCAGATCGACGATCATCAGGTTTTCGGCGCGCTGCTTCGCGTCGCCGGCCAGCCGCGCGATCGCCGATCGGTCCTCGTCGAGCGTCGCGCCGCGCGGGGCCGTGCCCTTCATCGGCTTGGCGACAAGCCGCCCCTCGTCGAGCCGGAAGAACAGCTCGGGCGACAGCGACAACATCAGCTCGCGCCCGGTGTGGATCACCGCGCCGTAGCTGGCGCGCGCCTGCGCGCGCAGCCTGGCGTAGAGCGCCAGCGGATCGCCGTCGAAGCGAACGCTGGCGGGGAAGGTGAGATTGGCCTGATAGATGTCGCCCGCGGCAATCAGCTCCAGCACGTCGGCGA
>JBQCEK010000301.1:0-5829 GCA_051960335.1 Sphingomonas sp. | reverse complement strand
TGATGGTGATGGACGATCTGGCCGACCGGAAGCATGAGTGCGATCTGCTGCTGGACCCGAGCCTGGGCCGCACCGAGGACGATTACGCCGATCTGCTGCCGGAAGAGGCGGTGACGCTGCTCGGCCCCCAATTCGCCCTGCTCCGCCCCGAATTCGCGCAGCTGCGGGCCGAGAGCCTGGCCCGCCGGGCCGCGCCGCAACTCCGACACTTGCTCATCACGATGGGCGGCGTGGATAAGGATAATGCGACAGGTCGCGTGCTGGACGCGCTCGACGCCTGCGCATTACCGAACGACGCGCGGATCACCGTGGTAATGGGGCCGCACGCGCCGTGGTTGGCAGCGGTAAAGGAGCGCGCCGAACATATGCGAAGGCCGACCAATGTACTGACCGGCGTGAGGGACATGGCGCGATTGATGACCGACTGTGACCTGGCGATTGGCGCGGCGGGCAGCACCTCCTGGGAGCGCTGTTGCCTGGGGTTGCCTTCGTTTACGCTCGTGCTTGCTGATAATCAGAAGGTGATGGCTGCAACTCTGGCCGAAAGTGGCGCAACATTGGTCATGCCGAATGCTGAAGAAGCTGGCGATTGGTTCCTGTCGCAAGTATCCGCGGGAACCATCACCAATTCGCTCGCCGATATGAGCGCCGCAGCTGCGCGCCTTACAGACGGGGATGGGGCAAGTCGGGTTCTTCGGCATATCGGGGATTCGCATGTCTGATACGTGTCGAGCCCGTGTCTTGACCGACGGGGATCTATCGATGGTCCTGGCCTGGCGTAATCATCCGGACACACGGGCATATATGCTGACTCAGCATGAGATAAGCTTGGAGGAGCACCGCGCTTGGTTTGCGACGGCCAGCGCAGACCCGACGCACCGACTGTTGATCGTCGAGGATGAGGGCGGGCCCATCGGCTGCGTGCAATTTAATGGCGTGACTGACGGAGGGGTAGCAGACTGGGGCTTTTATGCTAGGCCAGGAGCCCCGAAGGGTTCCGGTCGAAAGCTTGGCGTGGCGGCTTTAAACAATGCGTTCGGGGACTTGAGCCTTTATAAGGTTTGCGGGCAGGCGCTTTCCGGCAATGAAGCCTCTATCGCGCTTCACAAATCTCTTGGCTTTGTGAAAGAGGGTGTATTGCGGGACCAGCGACGCATAAATGGCACGTATCATTCACTCATTTGCTTCGGTCTTCTGAAGCACGAATGGCAAATCCGCTCGAGGACCTCCGGAGTGTCCCATGATGAAAATTGATATAGCCGGCCGGCCGATCGGCGTGGATCACCCGCCGTACGTCATCGCCGAACTGTCCGCCAACCATAACGGTCGGCTGGAAACGGCAATGCGGATCGTCGAAGAAGCGCGCAAGGCTGGCGCGGACGCGGTGAAGTTGCAGACGTACAAGCCGGATACAATCACGCTCGATTCCGGCGCGGACGAGTTTCTCATCAAGGGCGGCCTCTGGGACGGGCGCCGGCTCTACGACCTTTATGAAGAAGCGCATATGCCGTGGGAATGGCACAAGCCGCTGTTCGAACACGCGCGTAAGGTGGGCATCACGATCTTCAGCTCGGCATTCGATGCGACTGCGGTCGATCTGCTCGAGGATCTGGGGGCGCCGGCTTACAAGATCGCCTCGTTCGAGGCGATCGACCTGCCGCTGATCCGCTATACCGCCGCCACCGGCAAGCCGATGATCATCTCGACTGGCATGGCCGATGTCGAGGAGATCGGGGAAGCCGTCGAAGCGGCGCGCGAAGGGGGCTGCCGGCAGCTGGCCTTGCTCCACTGCGTCAGCGGCTATCCCGCGCCGCCGGGGGACTATAACCTGCGCACCATCCCTGACATGATCGATCGGTTCGGCGCGGTGACCGGCCTTTCCGATCATACGCTCGATAACACCACCGCGATCACCAGCGTCGCCCTGGGCGCTTCCATCATCGAAAAGCACTTCACGCTCGATCGCAGCGGCGGCGGGCCGGACGACAGCTTCTCGCTGGAGCCCGCCGAGATGGCCGCGCTGTGCAGCGGCGCCAGGACGGCCTGGGAAGCGCTGGGCCGCGTGGATTACGGACGGAAATCGAGCGAGCAGGGCAATGTGCAATTCCGCCGATCGCTTTATTTCGTTCAGGATCTGAAGGCGGGGGACGTGATTACCGCAGACAGCGTTCGCAGCGTTCGGCCGGGATTTGGCCTGGCGCCGAAATATCTGGACGAGGTGATCGGAAAGCGGACCAAGCTGGCGAAAGAGAAATTTAGCCCGGTGCTATTATCTGACATCGCATAGAATAATTATCACGTGTCAGAAAAATTCGCTGCAGCGTTTATCGTAACGAAGCCCCTGCAACTGCTGAACGCGCTGAATTTGGCCGAGCAGGAGGGAATTCTAAATAGGTCAAATTTCCTGATCGTCGACACATTCGCCGACTCGAAATTGATATTCAGCAATGCTGCCGATCAAGATTGGGCGGGAGCAAAATGGACATTTCTCCAATCGAGAAATGATATAACCAAGCACTTTAAGAAAGAGAAATACGATACGGTATTTGTCGATAGTGACGTTGGTATCGCCAATTTGTGGTTCTTGCTGAAGATAAAAATATGGTCTAGGGCAAAACGTATCAAGGTTTACGAAGAAGGTGTTGGATCGTACAGAAACGATCTTTATCCGCCTATAAAAGGCAGGATCTATCGAATACTGGGGATTGGATCGTATTTCGGGGGATGCTTATTCACCTCGGCCGTCTATGTATTCGATCCGCTTCTTTATATTTCTCGATTGCCGTTTGCGAAGCGGCGCGTGAAGAGGATAAAGACTCCCCTTGGCGAATTTTTCAAACGCCATGAGGAAACGATAAAGTCGATCGTGGCCTATCCCGACGCGCTGTTGCCCAGGGGGGGCGGCGATTGCCACATCTATCTGACGTCCTGGGTCGTCAACGAAGCATTCTTGAAGGCATTTTCTCGCTCGGCCGGGGTGAGGGTCATCAAGCCACACCCGGCGATCAGGCAGCCCGAAATGATGTTTGGCGCGGTCGATGGGATAATCGTCCCCGGGAGAATCCCAGCGGAAGTGTTGTTGCTTGACGCGCTGGAAAAGTTTCCCAATGTCGTTGTGTATCACGAGGGCAGCAGCGCCAGCGCGTATATCAAACATGAAGCGATAAAGTATGTCGATGTCTCTGGCGCTATCTGAACGCCCGGCCAAAACCGAGATCGTTTCCTACCGAGGTGTTTATTTCACCATCGGAATGATATTGTACGTATTATCCAATATCACGAACACGCGCGACTTCGTGCCGGTACAGATCGCGATTTTGATTGGCGCGTCGTTCGTTCTGATTTCGAGCAAGGAAATCGATCCCGTCGTTCTGATGCCCTTTTTCCTGTCGATGGACATTCGATGGTCGCTGGTGATCGCGCTGATCATCATGGTGAAGATCGTTATTCACAGATCCGAACGATGGAAGGATGGCGCCGCGTTGATGGCAATATCCTCGTTCATTATCTTTGTAGAGGCGCTCACGGTCGGCGGCGACATCCGATATAATATCGTTCGCGCAGTGGCGATGACCGTTCCAACGATTTTGCTATTTTATATATGCAATAATAGGGTCGGCGACTCGGAACGAGATCAAAGATATATTCTCTCTATATATTTTACGTCAATTATATTGTCTGTGATTTGCAAAAGACTTTATTTTCCTGATTTGAGGCTTTCCATATTCAATGGAACCGAGAACATCGCCTTTGTAATTATATCGATACTGTTCCTCGCGGCCTCCGCAAACGTTAAATCGTTAATACGTGTATCATTGTTAGCATTAAGTTATTTGATTTATATTGTAACCCTTGAATCTCGTACTGCCGCTGTCATGGCAGTGCTCGTTAGCGGATTTGTGGTCGGCGTCAGGGTAAATAAGATAATATTGAGCTTTGTAATTATTGTCTCGTGCTATCTGCTTTATCAGTTTGTTATCCATTCCGATGACCTAGGCAGAACATTGGCTCAGGCACGGTATATTTTGAGCAATGCGAGCTTCGATACCTTTTTGCCCGTTCTTGCATCGGTGGATGTCCGGGGTGCATTGTATATGGATGCGGTCAATCTGATTTCCCAATCGCCAATTTTTGGCAACGGATCGGTTCAGCCCAAAGCCTTTCCGATCGACATCTACGGGCTGCAGGAATTTCACAACGGCGTGTTGGACACGTTGGTGACGTTTGGATTTGTCGGGTTGGCTTGCCGAATTGCGTTGATCTACGCGGGCCTCAGGCAGTTGCCCTGGCGCAACTACATGGTGTGGTTCGCTGTGGCATTCCTTGCCGCGACGTCGATGGTGCAGCCGATCCTGTTCAACCTCCAGACGATGATGGTTTTCGTTCTGGTGCTGTATCTCGTCTCCCTTCGTAAAACGCCTGCCTCATAGCTGGGTTTTGCGATGAAGCTGGTGAACGCTGCGAACTTGCATTCGGGTGGAGGGATGCAGGTTGCCACCTCCGTCATTTCCGAATTGTTGGCGATGGGGGGAGAGGACGATTCAATCGCCATCGTGGCTTCGACGGAAGTGATGGCGAATCTCGATCAGCGGCAAAGCGGACAGACCCGAGGATTGTCGCTCGACTTGCTGGATGTCGCGGGCTTCAATTGGCGAGATCGGCGCGCCGCCAAATTGATGGATGGGTTCGATACGGTGCTGACGCTTTTTGGCCCCCTGTATCGCTTTCGGACGCGCTTTCGCAGCATCGTTGGCTTCGCGCAGGCGTGGATCATTTACCCGGACAATGAATGCTACGCGCGGCTTTCGGTGATGGAGCGACTCAAGGCGCGCGCCAAATTCGCTATTCAGCGCTTCTTTTTCAAACGGGCCGACGTGCTGGTGGTCGAGCTGGAGCATGTCAAACAGGGCTTGATCCGCGAGTTGGGCATCGCGCCTGAGCGAATCCATGTGATCCACAACTGTTTGTCCGCGATTTATCGAGACCGCCGAGCGTGGCCGGCGCTCGCCTTGCCGGATGCGGTCTGCGATCTCCGCCTGGGCTTCGTCGGCCGCAATTATCCCCACAAGAACACTGAAATCTTTCCGGCGATCAGATCGGCACTTCGCCTTCACGGGATCGAAGCGAAATTCTTCGTCACCTTCACCGAAGAAGAGTGGCGCGCTTGCACGCCGGCCTTCCGGGACGCCTGCGTTAACGTTGGCCCGCTAACGGTCCGGCAATGTCCGGGCTTCTACCAGGCGCTCGATGGCGTGGTATTTCCTTCGCTGCTGGAATGCTTTTCCGCAACGCCACTTGAGGCGATGGCGATGCAGAAGCCACTTTTCGCCTCCGACCGGCCGTTCAATCGTGACGTCTGCCAGCAGCACGCGCATTATTTCGATCCCCTCGCCCCAGAAACGGCCGCACGAGAAATCGCGCGCGTCTTCGCCGCTGGCGGGGCGGACACGGCGGGCTTGCTCGCAGCGCGCGACCACGCGATAGACTTCGCGAGCCCCGAAGATCGCGCGAGAAAATATATGGCTCTGCTGGACGGCCGAGCCGAATCTATTTGGGAAACGGAGTGTTGATGTTCACTGGCAAAACCCTGCTTATCACCGGCGGTACCGGTTCGTTCGGAAACGCCGTCCTGCGTCGCTTTTTGGATTCCGACCTGCGCGAGATCCGCATTCTCAGCCGCGACGAGAAGAAGCAGGACGACATGCGGAAGAAATATCAAAACCCCAAGCTGAAATTTCACATCGGGGATACGCGCGACTATCACTCCGTTCTCGACGCTGTTCGGGGTGTTGATTGCATCTTCCACGCCGCGGCGTTGAAGCAGGTGCC
>JBQCEK010000300.1:0-6986 GCA_051960335.1 Sphingomonas sp. | reverse complement strand
CAAGGACACGGTCGTCGATAGCGCGAGCACGCCGATTTGACGGCAGCCGGATCGGTCGCGGTTCGGGCATCGGCCGGGTGCTCGGGTCGTCCGATCGCTTCAGCGGCTTTCGGTCGCGCCGCGTGGTCGTCAAAGCCCGGTTCGTGAAGCTCGCCGGCAAGGGCGCCAAAGCGGCAGTGGCGCACATGCGCTATCTACAGCGCGACGGCACTACGCGGGAGGGCGAGCGCGGCACGCTCTACGCCGCCGATCGGGACGTCGCCGACGGCAAGGCATTTCTCGAGCGGGGCGCCGGCGATCGGCACCAGTTCCGCTTCATTGTCGCGCCCGAGGACGGCGCTGAATATCCCGACCTCAAGCCGCTGGTGCGCCGCTGGATGAACCAGGTCGAGCAGGACCTGGGCACGAAGCTCGACTGGGTTGCGGTCGACCATTTCAACACCGGTCATCCGCACAGCCATGTGCTGGTGCGCGGCGTCGACGACCGCGGCAAGGATCTGATCATCGCGCGTGAGTATATCAGCCGGGGTCTGGCCGGCCGTGCCGCCGAGCTCGTCAACCTCGACCTCGGCCCGCGTACCGATCACGAAATCTTCATTGCTCGCCAGCGCGAAATTACCCAGGAGCGGTTCACCACCATCGATCGCAAATTATTGCTCGCGCGCGAGCCTGACGGGCTGGTCTCTGCCTGGCATCGTGACGGCGTCGAGCAGGGCCTGCGCGCCGCGCGGCTGGGCACGCTCGAACGCATGGGGCTAGCAACCGAGGGAGGAAGGGGACGCTACCGCCTCGCCGATGACCTGGAACCCACCCTACGCGCGATGGGGCGGCGCGGCGACATCATCGCGACCATGCACGAGCAGCTGAAGCGGCGTACGCCCGAGGTGCCGCCGCACGATTATGCGATCTACGATCCAGCCGAAGGCAAGCCGCTCATCGGGCGGGTTGTCGCGCGCGGGCTCGCCGACGAACATCGCGATCGCCATTACATGATCGTCGCCGCGACCGATGGTCGCAGCCATTATGTCGAGCTCGGTGTGCGCTCGCTTGCCGAGACGCTCGAACAGCCGGAGATCGTAAGGGTGACGCCTGTGGTGCCGGCGGTGCGCAACGCGGATCGCGCGATCACCGCGGTCGCGGCTGAGAACGACGGCATCTATAGCATCGAGGGGCATTTGCGGCATGACCCGAGTGCGACCCAGCGGTTCGTCGAAGCCCATGTCCGCCGTCTCGAAGCGCTGCGCCGCCGCGATGGCGTCGCCGAGCGCCGCCCGGATGGAAGCTGGACGATCGCGCCGGACCATCTCGACCGTGTGCTGGCGAGCGAGCAACGCGCAGCAATGGCACGCCCGCTCGAGATCGAGCTTCTGTCGGAGCAGCCGCTCGACAAGCTTGCGCGGCATGATGGCGTGACGTGGCTCGACGAACGAGACCAAGGATCAACCGCCGACAAGCTGGAGCGCGGGTTCGGCGCCGAGCTGCGCAAAGCGCTGGCGCTACGGCGCCAATGGTTGATCGAGCAGGGCCTGGCTTGGGAAGAGGGTGACGCCGTTCACTTCAAATCGGGCCTGATCGAGACGCTGCGCCAGCGCGAGCTGCGCCAGGTCGCGGGGCAGCTGTCGAAGGAGCTGGGGCTCGACTATGCCGAGCATCGCGAGGGACCGATCGAGGGCATCTATCGCAAGCCCGTGCAGGTCGGATCGAGCAAGTTCGCGCTGATCGAAAAATCCCGTGAGTTCTCCCTCGTGCCGTGGCGACCAGTGCTGGAGAAGCAGGTCGGTCGCTACGTCTCCGGCATCCAGCGCGGCGGCTCGATCAGCTGGACGTTCGGTCGCCAGCGAACAGGCCCGGAGATCGGCGGGTTCTGAGCGTCACCAAGAAGGGTGCTCGTGGCACCGCACAGGCTCTGTTGCTGAATACGCGCGTCGCCGACAATGCGGGCCATGCAAACCAGCAAGACCCGCCATCAATTTTATCTTCCCCACGATCTGTCGGCGAAGCTCGATGCGATGGCGGCGCGACCGGGTTCGTCGAAGACCGCGATTCTGACCGACGCGCTGACCGCCTGGTTCGATCGTCGCGCCGCGCATGAACTTGACCAGCGGTTTGGCATCCGGCTCGATCGGCAGAGCCGCACCGCCGATCGCACCGAGCAGAAGCTCGATTATCTGGCCGAGGCGCTCGGGCTGTTCATCCGCCACCAGTTGACGCTCACCGCGCATCAACCGGCATTCGACGCCGAGACGCAGCGACTGGGTCGGCTGCGCTACGACGAGTTTGTGAAGCTGGCGGGGCGGCTGTTGGCGCGCAATGCCGCCGAAGGCGCGTCGAGCGCGCCTCCGGCTTTATCCGCAGATCAGAAATGAAGGAGCACATCATGCTCACCACAACGTCACATCCTGCCAGTCATCCGGCGATCACACTCCGAATTACGGACGCTTGTCGTGCAACCGGCATCGGCCGCTCGAAACTGTACGAACTGATAAAGCTCGGCGAGATCGACACGATCAAGATCGGTCGGATCACGCTCATACCCGTGACCAGTATCGAGCGACTGATCGCGCGTTCCGGTGCCGCCTCTCTCCCCGGTGAGCGGGAAAGGGGGCGGCAGATACCTTCGATGCACCCGTTTCTCGCCAACGCCGTAATCACCGCGGCGCTGGCGGATATAACGGATCAGGTAAGAAGCGGCCTGAACTCAGCTGACCAACTCACGCGATCCAAGGCCGAGGACGGCGTGGCAGCACGAATTGTCGAGACTTTGCTGGAGGCCGGTTGATTGCTGGGGGCGATTGGTAGCGGTCCAAGGCGGGAGAGGCTCCAGCGCAGGGCAAGGCCTTGATGGCGACTTCTGGGCCGATTCCCGACTGGCAGGTTTAGGTGCGCGGCTCAGGGAAAGCTGACGTTTGAACGCCCCTACTACCGCGGCCGCTACCGACCAAGATGGGTCGTTCGTGGGTGGTGCCTTTAACGACGGCTTCTGCCTAAAGCTGCCGCTCGGTTGTCGTGAAACTGTTTCGCAGCAATGCGCCTCAATTCCTGACATTCGGCAGAAGCTATTCGAGGCCCGAAAGCGGACAGGGCAAGGCAAAGTCGGGCGTCGCACGCTCCGAAGGCGTTATCACGAGCGAAGTTGTGATCGCTTCTGGTCGTCCCCCACGCTATCACATCGACATGACCCAACCTTCGGCGGCTGAGCCTCCGTGTGGTGGCGGCCCCGAGGGAGAAGCGAGAGTGTCGCCTGACGATAAAGAGACCGGATTGGCTTCGACCGGAACAAGCGGCCTCGACCATATTCTTAACGGCGGCCTTACGCCCGAGCGCATGTACCTAGTCGAGGGCACACCAGGGACCGGCAAGACGACGCTGGCAATGCGCTTCCTGCTTGCCGGCGCCGCTATGGGAGAGACCGTCCTCTACATCACGTTGGCGGAGACAGAGGTCGAACTACGCGCCGTCGGCGAAGCGCATGGCTGGTCGCTGGATGGTGTTGACGTCTTCGAGATGGTTCCGCCGGACGGTTTCGGCGAGGATCAGGAGCAGACGCTGCTGCACCCCAGCGAGGTTGAGCTCGGAGAAACGGTCCGCGATATCATGGCGAAGGTAGACGAGATCCGTCCTGCCCGCCTCGTCCTTGACAGCCTTTCCGAACTACGATTGCTGGCACAAAGCCCTATCCGCTATCGCCGTCAAATCCTTGCGCTTAAGCACTTCTTTTCGACGCGTGCCTGCACGGTGCTCGTCCTCGACGACAAAGGCGCGAGCGGGAATGACCTCCAACTGCATAGTATCGCCCATGGCGTGATCTCGCTTGACCAGACGTTGGCGAGTTTCGGCGCTCAGCGGCGTCGCCTGCATGTCGTGAAGATGCGCCAGCGCCAGTTCAGGGGCGGCTATCACGATTTCGAGATCGAGAGGGGTGGGTTGTGTGTGTATCCGCGGCTGGTCGCTGCGGACCATACGACCCAGAAAAGCGGTGAACCTGTCTCGACCGGATCGCCTGAGCTGGATGCGCTGCTCGGTGGCGGTCTTGTGCCCGGAACCGCCACGCTGTTTTCGGGACCCGCAGGAGTCGGCAAGACGACGGCTTCGATCCAGTGCATTGAAGCAGCGCTCAAGCGCGGCGAGAAAGCGTCCTACTTTCTGTTCGATGAGCGCGCGTCGACGCTACTCACGCGGAGCGCTGCGCTCGGTCTAGACCTGCAGCCGCATATCGACAGCGGTCTGCTCGAACTGCGGGCTATCGATCCGGCCGAGATGTCGCCGGGTGAGTTTGCTGGTCGCATTCAGGAAGCGGTTGAGAGCGGGGCGACCATGGTCGCGATCGACAGTCTCAACGCTTACCTCCAGGCGATGCCCAATGAGCAGTTTCTCATTATCCAGATGCACGAGATGCTGAGCTATCTGGGGCAAAAGGGCGTCGTCAGCCTTCTCATCCTCGGCCTCCACGGCATCGCTGGCGACATTCGGACGGACGTGGATCTCAGCTACCTTTCCGATACGGTCGTCCAGTTGCGCTACTTCGAGGCGTTGGGCGAGGTCCGCCAAGCCATCTCGGTGATTAAAACGAGGACGGCACGGCACGAAAGGACGATCCGGGAGTTTCAAATTGGCAGCGACGGGCTGCGATTGGGTGAGCCACTAGACAGGTTCCAAGGCGTTCTGACGGGCGTGCCCACTTTCTCAGGCACGCGGGAAACGTTGATGGCTAGTCAGATCGATCCGGAAAACCCACGCGATTGACATGCACAAGCGGGTTCTGATCCTCGCTCCCCGCGGTCGGGACGCCGCCATCGCCGCCGAGCTTCTGGCACGACACGGCATCGACGCACAGATTTGCTCTGATCAGTCCCACCTCGTTGAAATGCTCGAACAAGGTGCGGGCACGGTTCTGATCACGGAAGAGGCGTTGGCGACGTCGCCGCTTTCCGAACTCGCCTCGTGGGTTGCAGCACAGCCTGCCTGGTCGGACGTGCCCTTCGTGGTGCTGGCCAACGGATCACGCTCGCCGCGGTCGATATCCGCTACCGATCGCCTTGCCGAGCTCGGCAATGTCGTGTTGCTGGAGCGTCCTCTTCATGCGGAGGCGATGCTCGGGGCGATACGCTCGTCCCTCAAGGCCCGAGACCGTCAATACCAATTGCGCGACACAACCGCGCAGCTTCGCGAAAGCGAGGAAAGGCTCCGGCTGGCGGTCGAGAACGCCGAGATCGGCTTTTGGGATGTGGATGTTATCAACGACCGCTTGATCTGGCCGGCACGGACCAAGGCGATGTTCGGTATCTCCCCGGAAGTTCCGGTGACAATGGCTGACTTCTACAATGGCCTACATCCCGACGATCGCGAAGCGACGAGCTTGGCCTACGCTGCCGCCGCCGACCCGGCCACGCGTGCCTTGTATGACGTCGAATATCGCACGATCGGGAAGGAAGATGGCGTCGAGCGTTGGGTCGCTGCCAAAGGCCGTGGTGTGTTCGACGCAGCAGGCCGTTGTCTTCGCGTCGCAGGTAGCGTGCTGGAGATCACCGAGCGAAAGGCGGCCGAAATCCGGCGCGTGGCTCTGGTCGACTTCGCTGAGGCACTGAAGGATGTACAGGAGCCGGCCGGCATCGCCAGTGCCGCCGCGCGCATCCTGGGTGAAACGCTGTGCGTTACGCGCGTCGGGTATGGCGCAATAGATTACGACGCGGAAACGCTCCACGTCGATCGTGACTGGACGGCGCCTGGGGTCGAGAGCCTCGCCGGAGTTACTCCGCTGAGGGATTATGGCTCCTTTATCGACAGCCTCAAACGCGGCGAGTTCACGGTAATAGCCGATGCTCGGTCTGATCCGCGCACTTGCGGCGCCGCCGCCGACGCGCTGGAAGCCAAGTCTACGCGTTCGTTCGTGAACGCGCCTGTCTTGGAGCGCGGACGGCTCGCGGCGGTGTTCTTTGTCAACGACGGGAAAGTGCGGAACTGGAGCGATGCCGACCTTGTGCTTGTCCGCGAGTTCGCGGAGCGCACGCGCAGCGCCGTCGAGCGAGCCCGGGGCGAGCATGCCCTCCGTGAAAGCGAGGCGCGCCTGCGCGAGCTGAACGAGACACTTGAGCTACAGGTCGAGGCGCGTGTGGCGGAGCGCGACCGACTGTGGAACCTGTCGCAGGATATGCTTGCTCGGGCCGACTATGGCGGCATGATGTCGGCCGTAAGTCCCGCTTGGACCCGGGTCCTCGGCTGGTCTGAGCGCGAATTGCTCTCAAACGGCTATGCCACTTTCATGCATCCGGACGATGCTCCGCCCACACTTGCGGCAATTGAAAATATGCGAGGCACGGGGCAGCCTACACGTTTTGAAAATCGCATCAGCACACGTGATGGCGGATGGAAGCCAATCGAGTGGACGGTGGCGCCCGAACCCGATGGTGTGAACTTTATCGCGATCGGCCGCGATCTCAGCCACGCAAAGGCGCGCGAGGCAGAGCTTGCCCGCGCCCAGGACGCGTTGCGCCAAAGCCAGAAGATGGAAGCGATGGGCCAGCTGACGGGCGGCGTGGCTCACGACTTCAACAATCTTCTGACACCCATCGTCGGTTCTCTCGACATGCTTCAGCGCAGGGGCATCGGTAGCGAGCGTGAGCAGCGGCTTATCGCTGGCGCTATGCAATCTGCGGAGCGCGCCCGCACGCTTGTTCAGCGATTGTTGGCGTTTGCGCGGCGTCAGCCGCTCCAAGCCGTGTCTGTCGACGTGGCGGCGCTCGTCGCCGGAATGGGTGATCTGGTCGAGAGCACTACGGGGCCACAAATCAGGGTTGTCGTGGATGTCGCCAAAGACCTGCCGCCGGGCCGGGCTGACCCGAACCAATTAGAAATGGCGCTTCTGAACCTTTCGGTGAACGCACGCGATGCGATGCCGGACGGTGGTACGCTGCGAATAACGGCGAGCACAGAGACTATCGTCGGCGACCACCGGTCGCAGCTCGCTAGCGGAACCTATATTCGCCTTT
>JBQCEK010000299.1:0-6137 GCA_051960335.1 Sphingomonas sp. | reverse complement strand
GTGCTCGGCATGCCGCGGCGCTATCATCAATACCCGCCCGAGTTTCAGGTGTGGCACGTCACCTCGTCGCTAGGGGCGGGTGTATTGGCCTTCGCCTATCTTTTCCCGATCGCTTATCTCGGCTGGTCGCTGGTGCGCGGCGAACGCGCGCCCGACAATCCGTGGGATGCGACCGGGCTCGAATGGCAGACGCCATCACCGCCGCCCAAGGAGAATTTCGCATACGCCCCGGTGGTGACGGCCGATCCCTACGGCTATCATCCTGAACACGACGCGCCGCACGAGGTGACCCAGACGCACGAGCCGCAAACGCCGTGAGCGAACCGCCAGCCATCCTCAACGAACCCTGGTCGACCACCGAGCGCGAACATGTCGCCATGCAGTTCGGGGTCTGGATGTTCCTCGCCACCGAGGCGCTGTTTTTCGGCGGGCTTTTCCTGTTCTACGCCGTATCGCGCTTCACCGACAGCGCCGGCTTCACGATCGGCGCGCGCGAGGCCGACATATGGTTCGGCACCGCCAACACCGTCGTGCTGATGACGAGCAGCCTGACGATGGCGATTGCCGAACGCGCGACGAAGCATGCGTTGCCGGGGCTAGCGCGAAAGATGCTCGTGGCAACGCTGGCGCTTGGGGCGACCTTCCTCGTCGTCAAAGGGTTCGAATATCGCTCGGATGTGTTGCACGATCTCGTTCCCGGGACTCATTTCAAGTTCGCCGTGCGCGGCGCATCGCAATTCTGGGCGTTCTACTGGACCGCCACCGTGGTCCACGCGATCCATCTGACGATCGGCCTCGGCATCGTTTCGCGCTTGTTGTTCATTCCGCGCGGCGAGCTTCCGAGGCGTTGGACGACCGCTGTCGGCACGGCGCTTTACTGGCATCTCGTCGATATCGTCTGGGTGATCCTCTATCCGCTGATCTATCTCGTCGGCCGGCCATGACCGACGACACCCGCCGCTTCGTCATCCTCGCGCCGCTCGCGATCTGGGCGGGCCTGATGGTGCTGCTCGGCCTGACCGCGGTCTACGCATACCTACCCGCGGCGCCGATCAAGCCCGCGATCAGCCTGTCGATCGGCATCGCCAAGGCCCTGCTGATCGCCATGTTCTTCATGCAACTGCGCAAGAGCGCCGAGCTCGTCCGTCTCGCGTCGATGGTCGGCCTGATCTGGGCGAGCTTTCTTTTCATACTCACCTTTGCCGATCTGCTGACGCGCTAGACGTCAGCGATCGCGTTTGGCTTCGCTGAGAATTCTTGGAGAATGCCAAATACCTTAGAATGTACCGCCTTTTTTCAGTCTCACTATCGTTCGCGGCGATCCACGGCTCTTTAGCTCGTCTCACGAACCTATTGATTTGAAATGATTAATGAAGATTGATGCGGCAATTCGAATTCCGCGAAGGCCGCCGAAACGACGCTTTAAGCCATTGATTCCGGGATGAGGATCGCGGCATGGGGCCGCGCGTACCTCAGTTCATACCCCACAATTCAGAACCGGGTTCTGTCCGGTGTGTTTTCCGACACTTGACCGATCGAGCGCGGCTAAATCCCGCGTTTACCTGTCTAACGCGTTGTTAATACGATGAAAAAACGCTGCCCATTTTTGCGTCGTTTGGATGGGTAGCGAATGCGGCTTAAGCGTGCGACGGCCTAGGGCTGGTCAGGCGAGAATTATCGCGCATCTGAAATACGAGATAATTCTTGACATCCCGGACCGCAGATTGCAATTTTCCCGTATTTAAGATGCGAGATAATTGATGACGCTTTATATGGTAGGCGAGAATATCGACGCGCAAACCGCCTTTCGCCGCGCGCGTGAGGGCGATCTTGTCCAGATCATTCGCGGCGTCTACCTAGAGGCGGGTGCGGATGCCGATGCGACGCTGCGCGCGCACGCGGTGCGGATCGCTCGCTATCTCTATCCCGCCGCCTATCTGAGCTCCGCAAGCGCAGCCTTGCTCAGCCCGACCCTCGACGGGCGTTTGTTCTTAGGAGGACGGCGCAATCAGCGCACGCGGCTGCGGGCCCTCGAGATTGTCCAGACCCAGGCGCCGCCCAAGCCTTCGCTCGACAAAGCGATTATCGGCGACCCGCTTGGTGAGTTTACCGTTTCGATCTCCTCGCCCGAACAGCGCATGCTCGAAGCTTTTCGGCTGCGCAGCGAACAAGCGAATGCAATTAGCGAGGAGCAACGCCGCGCAACTGCCGAACGCCTCATCGCCGAATATGGTTCGAGTGACGCGGCGGCGGACGCCCTGTGGGTGCTCGCGCGCGCCAATGATTGGTTCCGCGAGGGCGAGGGTGCCGAGCGCTATCTACGAGGCAGTCTCCACAGCGCGGCTCCCGCGATCAACCACGCGGCCTTGTCCGTGCTCGTTGCCTGGCACGGCAAACCCCTCGGCACGCTCGGCCATGACGGCCATGAATGGCGCTGGTCGCCGGGCAAGGCTGGGGCGCCTCCGCTCATCCGCGAAACGCTGCCCGGCACGCTGCCGCCGTTCATCGAATCCCTGCTTCCCGAGGGCTGGCTCGCCCAAGTGCTGCGCGATGAAGATCAGCGCACGGCGCTGCGCCACGGTAAACGGTACATGTCGAACATCACCATCGGCGTAGATGCGCGCGAACTCACCTCGCTGCCGGCGGATGTCCTTGCCGGGCGCCTCCGAGACTTCGAGGAGGACGGCACGTTCACCGGCACCTATCGCGGCCCTGCCCGCGGTACCTTCGAGGACAGCTTCGAGGCCAATCTCGCACGAATTTTCGCCACCGGCGCCACACCGCGCCTGTCCGGAGTCCAGATCAAGGCGCCGATGCATCTAGGCCACGACGGCACGCTGCTGCCTGCGACCGATCTTCCCTTCACCCATATCCTCAAGCCAGCCGGCACTTCTGGATTCGAACACATGCCGGTCGTAGAATGGCTCTGCCTTAAGCTTGGACGAATGGCGGGCTTCACGACGGCGGAAACCGCGCTCATCGCCATGCCTGACGGTATGCCACCCGCGCTCGTCGTCGAACGCTTCGACATTCGCGAAAATGGGGACGATCCGCGCCGGCTCGCCATGGAGGATTTCTGCTCGATCCTAGGCGTTCCAGCCGAAGACAAGTACAAGGGTACCATCGAGCGCATGGCACGCGCGCTTCGAGCCCTATCGACGGATCCTGCCGCAGACATCGCGACGCTATTCGCCCGCGCAATTTTCACTTGGCTGATCGCCGACGGTGACATGCACTTGAAGAATGTCGCGATGCTCAAGATCGCGCAGCCGCGCGCGCGGGCGTTCGAGGGCGTCCGGATGGCACCGCTGTACGATACGCTCACCACGCGCGTCTTTCCGGGCCTGCACGACGACCACATGGCCTTGAAGCTCGCAGGCAAGGACGATCGATTACGCCTGGCCGACTTTGAGACGTGCTCGCGCACGATTGATCTCTCGCTCCGCAAGGCGCGCGATATCATCGACCAGTTGCTGACAGCCCTGGGACAGTCCCTGGAGTTGATCGAACTACCCCGGATCGTACAGGCGTCCGCACCCGCGCGCCAAACGGCAGAGGCAGTCCTAGGGATCGTGCGGTCCCGCCATGCGGCGCTCGCAGCGGAACGATGATGGTGCGGTTTTGCGATCGAAGCCGCTACGGCGACGTTGGCAGGGAGGGGAAAGGGACTCGAACCGCACGGTCCACGTACGTCCAGCCTTTTCCACGAATCCAGATCGTGCTATTAATGCCCTTGGCGAGTTCGTAAGTCTATGATTTGGCTGCGAAATCAATCGCTTGGGCTGCCCGGCCGAAAGCTCTTCTGGTACCGTTGCCTTTTTATAGATGTTCACAGGCCTCTGCGACCTACCTGGGGACGCGCGACCAGTGTAAACCCGATGACACCACTTGCAAGGCAGCGGCGAAAGCGAGCGATAGCCGTTGGCCAGCGTTATTGGGCCAATCGCAGGCGCGGCGCCGGTTTCGACTGGCGCGTCAAGTCTTTGAACGGGTTCGCCTTGACCGGTAGAGGGAGGAGATCTGCTGGCTTCAACAAGCTTTGCGAGACCATTTCAGCCCATACGACCGCCAATTCTGACGCCGGCCCATGTAAGCCGCGCGGTTGTAGACACCCTCGACTTTGTTGGTCGGGACGTGCGCGAGAATGAGATCGATCACCTCGCGGTCGTCGGGGCGGCCGTGCACTTTTGTCCATTCATTCATGATCGTGGAGAACGCGGCCCGAAAACCATGGGGGACGTGACGACCATGATAGCCGGCCCGGTTGAGCAGATAGCCAAGCGCGTTTTCGCTCATCGGCCGATGAAGATGGCGATTGCTGGGAAAGACGAGCTTGCATGAACCGCTCAGCCTCCACGCAGCCCGCAGCACTGCCACGCTTTGCGGTGAAAGCGGCACGAGGTGGTCGCCGCTGATCTCGTCCTTGCGGTCGCGATCGCCTTTCATGCGCGCTGCCGGAACGCGCCAGATCGGCTCACTCCCCTGCAAGTCCTCGAACTCGCTCTATAAGGCGCCGCGTAGCTCGCCGGGGCGGACAGCCGTCAACGCGAGCAGCCGCAACGCGAGGCGCGTTACTGGTCGAGCGAAGTCGCCGTCCACGGTCGCCAGCATCTTCCGCAATTCGACGATATTAGTGATCGCTGGCTGACGCCCTTTCTTTGGCAGCGGCTTCAGCGCTGCGCCGACCTTCTCGGCGGGATCGGTTTCGGCGAGCCCGCTGGCGATCGCATAGGCGTAGACAGCCGAGATGCGTTGCCGGACGCGCTTCGCCGTTTCGATCGCCGAACGCGCTTCGATCGACCGAAGCACCTCCAGAATTTTGGGTGAATCGAGCGCTTCGATAGGCAATGCGCCAATTGCGGAAACACATCGCGTTCAAGCGAGTGGATCACGTCGGCGGCATGGACCTTTGCCCATTGCGGTGCATTGGCCTCGTGCCATTCGCGCGCGATCCTTTCGAAGGTGTTCCGCGATGCTTCGATGTTGGCCTTGATCTTCAGCTTTTTCGCTGCGGCCGGATCGATGCCCTGCGCAAGGAGTGCACGCGCCTCATCGCGTCGATCACGCGCCGCCACCAGGCCGATGGTTGGGTAAGCTCCGAGCGCCAAGCTCTTGTTTTTCTGGTCGTAGACATAATTCATTCGCCACAGTTTGGAGCCGGAGGGGTTCACCAGAAGGTACAGCCTGTGGGCGTCGAAGAGCTTGTAAGGTTTTTGACGGGGCTTTGCAGCACGCAGCTGAGTGTCATTGAGCATGATCACGATACCTCGTTTTTCGATGCTCGATACCTCGTTTTCGTCCTCAAAACATTGTGGAGGCGTAGGGACGGATAGGGCCAAGCAACAGCCCTAAACGTCGGTTTTCTGCGGATTTTGTCAAGCCCGGTGGACTGGTACGGACCCCTACGAACAGGGGCTTGGCGGAGACGGAGGGATTCGAACCCTCGATACGGTTTCCCGTATGACGCTTTAGCAAAGCGTTGGTTTCAGCCACTCACCCACGTCTCCGGATGCGCCGAGCGGCGGCTATAGCGGCGCTGCCGCGGTCGATCAATGCCCGCCATGCGTGCCGCCGGGCGCGAATTCGACTCGGGTGGTCGCGGCGTTCATTGCACGGTCAGGCGCGAACGGGTTAACCTTGCGCGCCAGTTGCTTTCCCGGGGGGTTGTATCCATGCGTCGTTTCCTGCTGATGCCGATGATCGCCACAGCGATGCTCGCGGTCGGCGCGGCCCCCGCGCTTGCGCAGGTGCGAACGATCGATCCAGACCAGGCGATCGACGGCGATCTCGCCCCGTCGTCGCGGCCCACCGCGACGCCCAGGGCTGCGGATCAGGCGCCACCCCCCGCCGTCGCCGATCAGGGCTATGCCGATTCCGCGCAGGATAACGGCTATCCGACGCCCAGCGCGCCTGCCAGCCAGCAACCCTATCAGAACCAAAGCACGCCGCAGGGCAATGCCTATGCCGCGCCGCCGCCCGCCGCCCAAAGCGGTGAGGCGCAGCGCAATGCCGCGACCGAATCGGCGGACACCTATGACCGCGATGACCTGATGAGCGCGGCCGAGGGCGTATTCGGCAAGGGCGCCGAGGGGCTGGCCGGCATCATCGAGAAGATCCTGAAGGATCAGGGCCGGCCC
>JBQCEK010000298.1:0-2486 GCA_051960335.1 Sphingomonas sp. | reverse complement strand
GGCCGAGTATGACGCCCGGGCGCACGACGGCGAGCGCTGGAAGGTGATTCCGGTGATCGAGGAGGTGAAGACGAAAGCCAGGGCGGCGGGGCTGTGGAATTTCTTCATGCCGCCGCGTTCGGGCCGCCCGCATGTCGACGACAGCTTCGAGTTCGAGGGCGAGCAGCTCAGCAATCTCGAATATGCGTTATGCGCCGAGGAAATGGGGCGGATCGGCTGGGCAAGCGAGTGTTTCAACTGTTCGGCGCCCGATACCAGCAACATGGAGGTGCTGCTGCGCTATGGGACACGCGAGCAGAAGGAGCGGTGGCTGCGGCCGCTGATGAACGGCGAGATCCGCTCGGCCTTCCTGATGACCGAGCCGGCGGTGGCGAGCTCCGACGCGACCAATATCCAGACCAGCATGGTGCGCGACGGCGACGCTTATGTCGTCAACGGGCGCAAATGGTGGTCGAGCGGCGTGGGCGATCCGCGCTGCAAGGTCGCGATCCTGATGGGCAAGACCGATCCTGAAGCCGGCCGGCATACGCAACAGTCGATGATGATCCTCGACATGGACACGCCCGGCGTGACGATCGAGCGGATGTTGTCGGTCTATGGCTACGACCACGCGCCGCACGGGCATGGCGAGGTCGTGCTGGAGGACGTGCGGGTGCCGGCGGAGAACATCCTGCTCGGCGAGGGGCGCGGGTTCGAGATCGCGCAGGGGCGGCTCGGGCCGGGGCGCATCCATCACTGCATGCGCACGATCGGGGTCGCCGAAACCGCGATCGAGGCGATGGCCAAGCGGCTGCTGACACGCGTCGCGTTCGGCAAAAGAATCGCCGATCATTCGGTGTGGGAACAGCGCATCGCCCGCGCGCGGATCGATATCTAGATGACGCGGCTGCTCTGTCTCAAGGCCGCCGACATGATGGACAAGGCAGGCAACAAGGCGGCGCAGCAGGAAATCGCGATGATCAAGGTGCAGGCGCCGAACATGGCGCTGCAAATCCTCGACGATGCGATCCAGGCGCATGGCGGCGGCGGCGTGAGCCAGGATTTCCGCCTGGCGCACGACTGGGCGGCGATGCGGACGCTGCGCTTCGCCGATGGGCCGGACGAGGTCCACAACCGGGCGATCGCGCGGCACGAATTCGGGAAATATGCCGAGTTGCCCGAGGCCGTCGCGGCGAAGGACAGGGTGCGGCGTTAACGGCCAAACCCGTTCGTGCTGAGCCTGTCGAAGCACGTTTGCGATACCCGCCCTTCGACAAGCTCAGGGCGAACGGTTGTTGGAGGCAAGAGTGAAAGCAGCCATTCTTTTCGAGGCCAAGACGCCGCTGTCGATCGAAGAGGTATCGGTCGCCAAACCCGGCCCGCATGAGGTGCTGATCCGTACCGCCGCCGTTGGCGTCTGCCGATCCGACCTGCATTTCGTCGACGGCGCCTATCCGCATCCGTTGCCGACGATCCCGGGGCACGAGGCGGCCGGCGTGGTCGAGGCGGTGGGGGACGAGGTCTCGTCCGTGAAGGTCGGCGATCATGTCGTCACCTGCCTGTCGGTATTCTGCGGCCATTGCGAGCATTGCGTGACCGGGCACATGTCGCTGTGCGTCGATGCCAGCACGAAGCGCGCGAAGACCGCGCCGCCGCGGCTCAGCATGGGCGGCCAGACGGTCCACCAGATGCTCAACCTGTCGGCCTATGCCGAGCAGATGCTGGTCCACGAACATGCCTGCGTGGCGATCGACCGTGATATGCCGCTCGATCGCGCCGCGCTGATCGGCTGCGCGGTGACGACGGGCGCAGGGGCGGTGTTCAACACCACCGACGTGACGCCGGGCGAGACGGTGTGCGTCGTCGGCTGCGGCGGGATCGGCCTCGCCGCGGTCAACGCGGCGAAGATCGCCGGCGCGGGCAAGATCATCGCGCTCGATCCGGTGGCGGAGAAGCGCGCGGTGGCGGAGAAACTGGGCGCGACGCACACCATCGACGCGTTGTCGGAAACGGCGGCCGACGAGGTGGTCGAGATTTCGCGCGGCGGTGTGCATCACGCAATCGAAGCGGTCGGGCGGCCGCAATCGGCGGCGACCGCGGTGAAGGTGCTGCGGCGCGGGGGTACGGCGACGATCCTCGGCATGATGCCGTTGACCGAGAAAGTCGGGTTGTCGGCGATGGACCTTTTGTCGGGCAAGAAGCTGCAGGGCGGGCTAATGGGATCGAACCGCTTCCCGGTCGATATTCCGCGCCTCGTCGATTTCTATATGCGCGGGCTGCTCGATCTCGACACGATCATCGCCGATCGCATGCCGCTCGAGCGGATCAATGATGCATTCGATGAGCTGCGCAAGGGCGATACGACGCGGTCGGTGGTGGTGTTTTCGTGAACCCTCTCGCCCATACATACCTCCCCGGGGGCCGGCCGGGGGCCCCGGGGCGCGGCCCCCCACATTGCCCCCGCCCACCGCCGGCGGGGGTGGGGGGGGGCGGGGGGGGCGCGGACA
>JBQCEK010000297.1:0-3867 GCA_051960335.1 Sphingomonas sp. | reverse complement strand
TCGATCTCCAGAAACACGCGCGGATGGCCCAGCGCCGCGGGCAGGCCGTTGCCGGTGCCGTCGCAGGCGATACGGCGATGGGTGACGCGAATGGTTTCGGGCGGCGGAATCATGTCGTCGCCGATAGCAAGCGCGCGGGCGGGGGGCAATCGCCTCCTTCGTCGGGCTTGATCGATCGCGCGCGCCGCGACCGGCGACGACGAGACACTTGGCGCGGCCGCCCAATTCCCCTAGATGCGCAGGCCATGACCGACGCCGCGATCGCCATCTCCCATCTCAGCAAGATCTACGAAGGCGGCAAGCAGGCGCTCGACGACGTTTCGTTCGATGTGCCGCGCGGCAGCATCTTCGGGCTGCTCGGCCCCAATGGCGCGGGCAAGTCCACGCTGATCAACATCCTCGCCGGGCTCGTCAACAAGACCAGCGGCAGCGCCTCGATCTGGGGCTTCGACATCGATCAGCATCCGCGCAATGCCAAGGTGTCGATCGGCATCGTCAATCAGGAAATCCTGTTCGATCCGTTCTTCTCGCCGTTCGAGACGCTGGAGATTCAGGCCGGGCTCTACGGCGTGCCCAAGGCCAGGCGCCGATCGATGGAATTGCTCCGCGCGGTCCATCTCGAGGATAAGGCGCGCGCTTATGCCCGCACGCTTTCGGGCGGGATGAAGCGGCGGCTGATGGTGGCGAAGGCGATGGTCCACTCGCCGCCGGTGCTGGTGCTCGACGAGCCGACCGCCGGCGTCGATATCGAGCTTCGCCAGCAACTGTGGACCTATGTCCGCGGCCTGAACCAGGCCGGCGTCACCGTGGTGCTCACGACGCACTATCTGGAAGAAGCCGAGCAGCTGTGCGATCGAATCGCGATCATCAACCACGGCAAGGTGATCGCCAACGAGCCCACGCGCACGCTCGTCGGCATGGCGACCGAAAAGCTGGTCGAGGTGACGGTCGATCGCGATGTCGCCACGCTCCCGCAGAACCGCTGCTTCGGCAAGATCGAGCTGAAGGGCGATCGCACGCTGGCGATCACTTATTCGAAGGACCAGGTGAACGCCGGCGAAGTGCTCGCCGCGGTGCAGGCCGATGGCTATGGCATCGTCGATGTCTCGACGCGCGAGGCCGATCTGGAGGACGTGTTCCTCAACCTGACCCGCGCCTCGAACGGCTGAGCAATGAGGCGGCGTCGGCACCGCCGTAAGTCAGCCTAGGAATGTTGGAAATTTGCTGCCAAACGGGTGCCATGCCGGCTGGTGCGCGCCTCGTTTGGATGATCGTATCGCAAGGCATCGCGCCGATCGCTGCGAAAGCGTGCGACACTCTCCACTTTCTCCACTTCACGGGACGGGCGCGATGACGGCCAGCAGCGACGTGCTCATCATCGGCTCGGGTGCGGCTGGCCTCACCGCCGCGCTCAACCTAGCCGATCGGTTCCGGGTGACGGTGCTCGCCAAGGGGCAGCTCAACGAGGGATCGACCGCCTGGGCGCAGGGCGGCATCGCCGCGGTGCTGGAGCCGGGCGACACGTTCGAGAGCCATATCGAGGATACGATGATCGCCGGCGCGGGGCTCAACGATCGCGCCGTGGTCGAATTCGTCATCGAGAATGCGCCGCGCGCGATCGAGCGGTTGGTCGCGCTCGGCGTGCCGTTCAACATGGAGGGCGGCGGGCTCCACCTCACGCGCGAGGGCGGGAACAGCCACCGCCGCATCGTCCATGTCAACGACGCAACCGGCTGGGCGGTGCAGGAGGCGCTGCAGCGCGCGGCGGAGGCGCATCCCAACATCACCCTCGTGCCCGATCGAGTCGCGATCGATCTCGCCACCAGCCGCCATGAGGAGCGCTATTCGGGCGCGGGCAACGTGTGGGGCGTCTATGCCGTCAACCGCGCGACCGGCCATGTCGAGCTGTTCACCGCCAATGCGACGATCCTGGCGACGGGCGGCGCGGGGCGCACTTACCTGTTTTCCACCGCGCCGCGCGGCGCGACCGGGGACGGCATCGCGATGGCCTGGCGCGCGGGCTGCCGCATCTCGAACATGGAGATGATGCAGTTCCATCCCACCTGCCTCTACAATCTGGACGTCAAGAATTTCCTGATCACCGAAGCGGTGCGGGGTGAGGGCGGGCATCTGCTGATCCCCGAAACCGGATACCGGTTCATGCCCGATTTCGAGGCGCGCGCCGAACTCGCGCCGCGCGACATCGTCGCCCGTGCGATTGACCATGAGATCAAGCGGCTGGGGCTCGATTACGTCCATCTCGATATCAGCCACCGCGGGGCGGATTTCGTGCAGGCGCATTTCCCGACGATTCACGAAAAGCTGCTCGGCCTCGGCATCGATATGACCAGGGAGCCGATCCCGGTCGTGCCGGCGCAACATTATACCTGCGGCGGCGTGATGATCGATCGCGATGGCCGCACCGATCTGCCCGGCCTCTATGCGGCGGGCGAGGTCACGCAATCGGGGCTGCACGGGGCCAATCGCCTCGCCTCCAATTCGCTGCTCGAATGTTTCGTGTTCGGGGAAGCATGCGCGCGCGATATCGCCGCGCGGTGGAGCGATCTGCCGCCGCCGCCGCCGATCCGCCCGTGGGACGAAAGCCGGGTGACCGATTCCGACGAGGAAGTCGTCATCAAGCAGAACTGGACGGAAATCCGCCGCTTCATGTGGAATTATGTGGGCATCGTCCGCACCACCAAGCGGCTGGAACGCGCGCAGCACCGCATCAACCTGCTGATGGGCGAAATCGCCGATTATTACGGCCATTTCCGCGTCACCCCCGATCTGATCGAGCTGCGCAACCTGCTCCAGACGGCCGATCTGATCGTCAAATCGGCGCTGCACCGCCACGAAAGCCGCGGACTGCATTACACACTCGATTATCCTGAGACGCTGGCGGAGGCGGTGGATACGATCCTCATTCCCTGATCTGCCTAAATATTAAGCATTCGTTCGCAACTGCACAAAAATCCGACGCTCGCCGACATTTCATTTCGCGAAACGGCGCGGTCGCGCGTCGTTTCGACTCTGGCACGGCCTTTGCTGATCTCCCCGTCGAACCACAAAGGGGGGCGGAATGAAATTAGTCATCGCCATCATCAAGCCGTTCAAGCTCGACGAGGTCCGCGAAGCGCTGACCGAAATCGGCGTGGCCGGCATGACCGTGACCGAGGTGAAGGGCTTCGGCCGGCAAAAGGGCCAGACCGAAATCTATCGCGGTGCGGAATACACCACGAACATGGTGCCCAAGATCAAGATCGAGATCGTCTGCGATTCCGATCTGGCGCCACGCGTGGTCGAGGCGATCCAGGCTTCGGCCAACACCGGCGCGATCGGCGACGGCAAGATTTTCGTCCTCGATGTCGGTGAGGCGGTGCGCATCCGCACCGGCGAAACCGATCACAACGCGATTTGAGGGGGGGGGAACAGATGACGCGATTGACCCGACTTTCCAGCGCCGCCGCCGCGATCGGCCTCGCGCTGTTCGCTGCGCTGCCCGCCTGGGCGCAGGACGCTGCCGCGGCGGCCGCGCCCACGGTCGACAACGGTGACACCGCCTGGCTGATGTCCTCGACGATCCTCGTCCTGATGATGATCGTTCCCGGCCTCGCTTTGTTCTACGGCGGCCTGGTGCGGACCAAGAACATGCTCTCGGTGATGACGCAGATCGGCGCGATCGCCGCCTTCGCGATGCTGATCGGGGTGATGTGGGGCTATACCGAGGCGTTCGGCGACGGGGGGGTCTCGATCATCGCCGGGTTCTGCAAGGCGTTCCTGAGCGGTGTCACCCCGGCATCGACCGCGGCGACCTTCACCGCGGGCGTCGTGATCCCCGAATATGTCTTCGTCTGCTTCCAGATGACC
>JBQCEK010000296.1:0-3043 GCA_051960335.1 Sphingomonas sp. | reverse complement strand
CCACACTCGCCGGGTTCGACATCAAGCAAAGCAATTTCGTCGCGCCGCAGATCGGCATCACGCCGGTGTTCTTCACGCAGGGCGGGGACGTCGAGGTGTATGGCGCCGAGGCCGAGATCGTCGCGCGCATCCACCAACAACTGTCGATCAACGCGTCGTACAGCTACAATCACAGTAAGGTGCTGTCGGCCCCGGGCGAACAGGCGGATGTCGGCTATCCGCTGCCGACGACGCCCAAGCATAAGGCGTCGCTGTTCGTCGATTATACGCTGCAGAGCGGCGCGCTGGCCGGTTTCGGTGGCGGCCTGGGCGTCCGGTACACGAGCAAGAGCACGGGCGCGCTGCCCGGCCAGTTCCAGACGCCGGTGATCTATGCCGATGCCGCGACCCTGTTCGACGCGACGCTGCACTATGACGTGCCGGGTTGGCGCTTCGCGATCAATGGATCGAACGTCGCCGACAAGCGCTACGTCGCCCGCTGCGCCAGCAATTACGGGTGCGTCTACGGCGCGGGACGACAGATCATGGGGACGATCACCAAGAAGTTCTAGAACCGCCTAACGCTCGCGACGATCCATGCGTCGCATCCAGCCGGCGAGTGGATCGTCGCCGAGGTGCGCGACGATCGTGTCGAACACCGCGTCGGTCTCGTCCTGGCCGAGCTTGAAGCGCGCGTCGATATGCGTGATCCGCGCGCGGAAGGCGACGATGTGGCGGATGAGCGCGTCGTAGCGGGCGCCAAGTTGATCGGCGGTCCAGGGTTCGGGCCGATCACGCTCCATCGCCGCGATCAGCCGCGCGACGGCCTCGTCGTTGAGCGCGGTATCGAGCGTGATCTCGGCTTCGATCCGCGCGACGGCGTAGGTCCAGGTCGGTCCCCAATCGAGGCGGCCCGCCATGTCGGGCGAGATGTAGCGGTGCGGCCCCTGGAACAGGAACAGAGCGTGCGGGTCGGCGCGGACCGCCTCGATCTGCGGGTTTGAGCGGCCGAAATGGCCGATCAGGCTGACCGGCGCGCCGTCGGCGTCGCGTTCGAGGAGTATGGGGAGCGGCGTTGCGCGGAAGCGCTCACCGCGCGTCACCACCCAGGCGAGCGGATGATCGGCGATCAGCGTCGCGAGGTCGTCATTGGTCCAGTCGTCGAACGGGCCGCTCATCGCCCGGACGATGGCAGCTTCAGCGTCGTGCGCAACCACCTCGCGGCGTCGGCCAGCGCGCGATCGGCGAGCGGGGCGATCCGCACCGCTTCGAGGAAGCTGTGCGTGGCGCCATGATAGACCTGCGTCTCGACCGCGACGCCCGCGGCGCGCAGGCGTTCGGCCATCTCGCGATTTTCGTCGGCGAGGATGTCGCATTCGGCGATGCACAGGAAGGTCGGCGGCATGCCCGTCAGGTCGGCGAGCAGCGGGCGCGCGAGCGGATCTTGTTCGTCGGCCGGCGCGCGCAGATAATTGTTCCAGAAATCGGCCATTTCGGGGACGGTGAGCATATAGGCGTCGCCGTCATAGCGATCGTGCGACGCGCGCGCGGTCATGTCGAACGCGCCGTAGTTAGCCACCAGTGCGTCGCACACCGGGGCGGCGCGGTCGCGCAGCGCGAGGTTGGCGGCGAGCGCGAGGTTCGCGCCGGCGGAGTCGCCGCCGATCGCGAGCGTATTCGCGTCGAGGCCGAGCGAGGCCCCTTCGTCGCGCAGCCAGTCGATCACCTCGACGATCTCGCCGATCGCGTGAGGAAAGCGCACCTCGGGCGACAGGCTGTAATCGATGCCGACCACCGCCATGCCGGTGCGCGCGGCATATTCGCGCATCAGGCGATCGTGCGTGTCGAGGCTGAACAGCATCCAGCCGCCGCCGTGGACGTAGATCAGGACGGGCAGCACCGCCGCCTGCGTGGGTCGATAGATTCGCACGCGGACGCCCGATGTGCCGACGCGGCGTTCCTCGATCCTCGCCATCCTAGGGCCGCCGACCACCCACGGCTCGCGGACGCGTTCGGCGATCGCGCGGCGGGCGGCGAGGTCGCCTGCGGCACCTTGCGCAAAGCGTGCGCTGTCGGCCGCGGTTTCGCGCAGGAACGTGCGGATGTCGGGATCGACGTCGTCTGTCATCGTAGCCGCGGTCCTCACCTTTCAACGCGCAATCCGGCGCAATCCGCGCCCGATAGCGATCCGGGAATGGACAAGCAGCGCCTGGCACGCCAGCGCCGCCGGGCCAGTTATCATTGCCGGCGGGCAATCCGGCCTCGATGGGTGTGACAGTTCCTTGACAACAAGTTGACTTGGCATAGCCTGCATCAGCGTATCGCCGCACTTTCATCGGACACGGGCCAATGAAGACTTTCGACGAAGCGACTTGCGACAGCCGTACGGTGGTCGGGCTGGAGGATGAATATGCCGCCGGGTTCGTCGATCCCGCGCACCGCCACCAGCACGCACAATTGCTCTACGCCTCATCGGGGGTGATGTCGGTGATCGTCGAGGCGGAGAGTTTCGTGATCCCGCCACAGCGCGCCTTGTGGATCCCGGCGGGCGCGTTGCACGAAGTGTCGTGCCGCGGGCAGGTGTCGATCCGCACGCTCTATTTCGGCGATGCGCTCGGCAATCTGGGCGGCGACGTCTGCCGCGTGATCGAGATTTCGGATTTCCTCAAGGCGCTGATCCTCGAGGTCGTCCATTTCGGCAGCGACTATGACGAGGACGGGCGCGAGGGCCGCATCGTCCGCGTCCTGATCGACGAGGTCCGCGCGATGCCCGACGCGCCGTACAGCGCGCGGATGCCGACCGATTATCGGCTGCTGCGCGTGTGCCGGCAAATCCTCGACGATCCGTCCGATCAGCGCGATCTCGATGAATATGCCGCGATCGCCGGCATGAGCCGCCGCACGTTCACGCGGCTGTTCCGCCAGGAAACTGGCATGGGGCTCGCGGTGTGGCGGCAGCAGGTGCGGCTGATGGAGGCGGTGTCGCTGCTCGCGATGGGACAGCCGGTGACGACGGTGGCGTTCGATGTCGGCTATGAAAGCCCGAGCGCGTTCACGGCGATGT
>JBQCEK010000295.1:0-11654 GCA_051960335.1 Sphingomonas sp. | reverse complement strand
GGCGAGGAACAGCTCCAGCACGTCGATGAAATTGGTGCCGTTGACCGGATCGCCGCCGATGCCGACCGCGGTCGTCTGCCCCAGCCCGACGTTCGAGGTCTGGAACACCGCCTCGTAAGTCAGCGTGCCCGAGCGCGACACGACGCCGACCGAGCCCTGCTTGAAGATGTTGCCCGGCATGATGCCGATCTTGCACTCGCCCGGCGTCAGCACGCCCGGGCAGTTCGGCCCGATCAGCCGCGACTTCGATCCGGAAAGCGCGCGCTTCACCTTGACCATGTCGAGCACCGGAATGCCTTCGGTGATGCACACGATCAGCGGCACTTCGGCGTCGATCGCCTCGAGGATCGAATCCGCGGCGAACGGCGGCGGCACGTAGATCACACTGGCGTCGGCCCCGGTCTTCGACTTCGCCTCGGCAACGGTGTCGTACACCGGCAGCCCGAGATGCGTCGTCCCGCCCTTGCCCGGCGTGACGCCACCGACCATCTGCGTCCCGTAATCGAGCGCCGCCTGGGTGTGGAAGCTGCCGGTCTCCCCGGTCATGCCCTGGGTAATGACCTTGGTATTCTTGTCGACGAGGATGCTCATTCAAACTCCTAGTTCCCCGGCGAAGGCCGGGGTCCAGCTACGAAGCACTCATGGCAGCGCGATACGATCGTACAGGTCGTCCCAATCGGGGTTCAGCCCTTCGATCTCTCGCACCTTCCAGGCCCGCTTCCATTCCTTCATCCGCAACTCACGCTGCCGTGCTGACTCGATGCTGTCATGCGCTTCAAACCAAACGAGCGTGTGACAGCGATACTTCTTCGTGACCCCTTCGACGATGTCGTTGCGATGTTCCCAAATTCGTTTGGGCAAATCGCTCGTCACGCCGATATAAATCGTTCCGTTGCGCTGGCTCGCCATGATGTAGACAAAGCCGGCTTTCTCCACCTCGAAGCTCCCCCAACTGGACCCCGGCCTTCGCCGGGGAACAGCTTACTTCAAGCTCTCATCGATACCCTTGCACGCGACCAGCAGCTCCTTCACCGCATCGACCGACACGCCCAGGTTCTTCTTCGCCTCATCGTCGAGCGCAATCTCGATCACCTGCTCGACGCCACCCGCGCCGATCACGCACGGCACGCCGACATAGAGCCCGTCGACGCCGTACTGGCCGTCGACATAGGCCGCGCACGGCAGCACGCGCTTCTTGTCACCCAGATACGCCTCGGCCATCGCGATGCCGCTGGTCGCCGGCGCGTAGAAGGCCGATCCGGTCTTGAGCAGTCCGACGATCTCGCCGCCGCCGCCGCGGGTGCGCTTGACGATCGCGTCGATCCGCTCCTGCGTGGACTTACCCATCTTGACGAGATCGGGGACGGGGATGCCCGCGACGGTCGAATATTGCACCACCGGCACCATCGTGTCGCCGTGGCCACCGAGCACGAAGGTCGTCACGTCCTTGGCCGACACCTTGAACTCGTCGGCGAGGAAGTGGCTGAACCGCGCGCTGTCGAGCACGCCCGCCATGCCGACCACCATATTGTGCGGCAGACCGGAAAATTCGCGCAGCGCCCACACCATCGCGTCGAGCGGGTTGGTGATGCAGATCACGAACGCATTCGGCGCGTTATTCTTGATCCCTTCGCCGACCGCCTTCATCACCTTCAGGTTGATGCCGAGCAGGTCGTCACGGCTCATGCCGGGCTTGCGCGCGACGCCGGCGGTGACGATGATCACGTCGGCGCCGGCGATGTCGGCATAATCGTTCGAGCCGGTGATCTGCGCGTCGAAGCCCTCGACAGGCCCGCACTGCGACAGATCCAGCGCCTTGCCCTGCGGCACGCCCTCGACCACGTCGAACAGGACGATGTCGCCCAAACCCTTCAGCGCGGCCAGATGGGCGAGCGTGCCGCCGATATTGCCGGCGCCGATCAGCGCGATCTTCTTGCGGGCCATGATGTCTCCTTCGCGACGGGTTAAGGGCACGCGCGCAGGCGTCTTCGCCAGCCCGCGAAACGAGGGCGACTTAGGCGCTTTGCCGGGCGGCCGCAACCACTAATCGGCGAAGGTTAAGGAATATTATTGCAACTGGTTCGCAATTGCAATAGAGTGTCATTCAACCCCGTGGCCAAGTGCGAGATACGCTTCGGAGCGCATTTCCTCGATCCGGCTCACGGTGCGGGCGAATTCAAAGCTGCCGTCGCCCGCGGGATAAAGCTCGGCCGGCTCCGCATCGGCGGCGGCGAGCAGCTTTACCTTATGCTCGTACAGCGCGTCGATCAGGCTGACGAAGCGCGCGGCTTCGTTGCGGTTGTCCGGCCCCATTTTCGGAATGCCGACGAGGATGACGGTGTGGAAACGCCGCGCAACGGCCAGGTAATCGGCCGCGCCGCGCGCCTCTCCGCACAGCTTCCTGAAACTGAACACCGCCACGCCCTTCAGCGCCTTGGGCACATGCAGCTTGCGGCCCCCGCCCAGATCGAGGTCGGCGCTCGGCACGTGCGCGCGGTCCTCGACCGGATAGTCGGTCAGGCGAAAGAACGCCGCGGACAGCTTCTCGGTCGCCGCCGCGCCGTTGGGCACTAACCATGTATCTATCCGCCCCAGGCGATCGAGCCGGTAATCGACCGGGCCGTTGAGCGGCAACACGTCCAGCCGCTCGCCGATCAGATCGATGAACGGCAGGAAATGCTCACGGTTGAGCCCATCCTTATAGAGATCCTGCGGCGGCCGGTTGGAGGTCGTGACCACCGTCACGCGCTTCGCCAGCAATTCGGTGAACAGTCGCGACAGGATCATCGCATCGGGGCTGTTCGTCACCATCATCTCGTCGAACGCGAGCAGCCGCGTCTCCTCGGCGATGGCATCGGCGACCGGCTTGATCGGATCGCCCGCTTCCTTCTTGCGCTCCCTGGTCAGCCGCGCCTGCACCTCGAGCATGAATTCCGCGAAATGCACGCGGCGCTTGCGGCGGACCTTCACGCAGTCGAAGAACAGATCCATCAGCATCGATTTGCCGCGGCCGACGTCGCCCCACAGATACACGCCCTTGGGCGGCTCGGGCGTCCGGCCAAGCGCGCGCCACAACACGCTGCCCCGCGTCGGCGCCGCCTCCAGCTCGGTCGCCAGGGCATCGAGCCGCCGCGCGGCCGTTTCCTGCTCGGGATCGGCACGCAGCTCGCCATTGGCGACCAGCGCCTGATAACGGGCAAGGACGGATGTCATCGCTGTTCCCCGGCGAAGGCGGGGGTCAAGCTATCGAACGATCGTTGCGAAGCGCTGCCCGTAGCCACATTCGCTTTCCCAACTGGGCCCCGGCGTCGGCCGGGGAACGAAGCACAGGTCATCGACGCGTCGGCTTGCGGATCGTGCCCGAAAAGCCGGCGATCGTCGCATCGTCCTGAACGACGAGGCCGCGCAGGAACAACAGCCGCCCGGTCTCGCGCAGCACTTCGACCTGCGCCTCGATCGCCCCGCCGATCTTCCCGCCGCCGATGAACTGCACGGAAAGGTCCAGCGTCACCGCCGTCCCGGCCTCGATCAACCCGAAACCGCGTGAGGCGGCGAACAGCGCGATATCGATGAACGCCAGCAGCGCCCCGCCGTGGAGATGGTTGGACAGGTTCGAATGCTCGTGCCGCGGCGTCATCCGCACGCGGGCGGTGCCGCCTTCGACCCTGAGCAGGAACGGCCCGAGAAAGCTGTTGAATCGCGTCGGATCGCTCAGCTCCCATGTCATCCAGCCGGGATGATCGGGCGATTCATGGAGAAGGAAAGAAGGCTCTTTCAAATCAAACCACGCAAACTAGGTCAAAGAGCCCGCTCGGCTTCCATCTTCTTGATCTCCGCGATCGCCTTGGCGGGGTTCAACCCCTTGGGGCACACGTTCGCACAGTTCATGATCGTGTGGCAGCGATAGAGGCGGAACGGATCCTCCAGCTGGTCGAGCCGCTCGCCGGTCATTTCGTCGCGGCTGTCGGCCAGCCAGCGATAGGCTTGCAGCAGGATCGCCGGCCCCAGGAACTTGTCGCTGTTCCACCAATAGCTCGGGCACGAGGTGGAGCAGCAGGCGCACAAGATGCACTCGTACAGCCCGTCGAGATTCTCGCGCTCCTCGGGGCTTTGCAGCCGTTCCTTGCCCGACGGCGCGGGCGTCACCGTCTTCAGCCACGGCTGGATCGACGCATATTGGGCGTAGAAATGGGTGAAATCGGGCACCAGATCCTTGATCACGTCCATGTGCGGCAGCGGCGTGATGCGGATGTCGCCCTTGATGTCCTCGATCGCCGTGGTGCAGGCGAGCCCGTTCTTGCCGTCGAGGTTCATCGCGCACGATCCGCAAATGCCTTCGCGGCATGAACGGCGGAAGGTCAGCGACGAATCCTGTTCGGACTTCATCTTGATCAGCGCATCCAGCACCATCGGCCCGCATTCGTCGAGATTGATCTCGAACGTGTCGTAGCGCGGATTCTCGCCCGTATCGGGATCGTAGCGATAGATTTTGAACGTCTTGATCCGCTTGGCGTCACCGTCGGCCTTGTGGACCGTGCCGGTCTTTGTGATCTTCGAATTCTTGGGAAGACTGAATTCGGCCATGGGTTCCTCGACTTCTCACAAATAACGGCTGGCGCTCGCCGCGCCGGCCCGGTGCCGCCTTTGGGCACCATCACTGGATATAGGCGCGATCGACGATAAGGCGATCAATACACCCGCTTCTTCGGCTTGATGTAATCCACGTCGTCGGTCAGCGTGTAATCATGGACCGGGCGGTAATCGATCGCGGTCTTGCCCCCCTTGCCGCCCCAGCCATCGAAGGTCGTGATGGTGTGCTTCATCCACGTCTTGTCGTCGCGATCGGGATAGTCCTCGTTCACATGGGCGCCGCGGCTTTCCTTGCGATTTGCCGCCGAATCCATGGTGACGACCGCCTGGCCGATCAGATTGTCCAGCTCCAGCGTCTCGACCAGATCGGTATTCCAGATCAGGCTGCGATCGCTGACATGCACGTCCTGCATCCGCTGATAGATCTTGGCGATCTGCGCCTGGCCCTCGGCCAGCAATTCGTCGTTGCGGAAAACGGCGCAATGCTTCTGCATCGTCTTTTGCATGTCGATGCGGATTTCGGCGGTCGGCGATCCGCCCGCCGCGCCCCGGAAATGATCGAGCCGGCCGAGCGCCATTTCCTCCGATCCCTTGGGCAGCGGATTGTGCGGCGTGCCGGGCTTGATCGTATCGGCGATCCGCAGCGCCGTCGCGCGGCCGAACACGACGAGGTCGATCAGCGAGTTGGAGCCCAGCCGGTTGGCGCCGTGGACCGAAACGCACGCCGCCTCGCCGACCGCGAACAGGCCGGGGACGACCGCATCGGGATCGCCATCCTTCAGCTGGACGACTTCGCCGTGATAATTGGTCGGGATGCCGCCCATATTGTAATGCACCGTCGGCGTGACGGGCAGCGGCTGGCGCGTCAGATCGACGCCGGCGAAGATCTTGCCGGTCTCGGTGATGCCGGGCAGCCGCTCGTGCAGCACCTTCGGATCGATGTGATCGAGGTGCAGGTAGATGTGATCCTTGTCCTTGCCGACGCCCCGGCCTTCGCGGATTTCCATCGCCATCGATCGCGACACGACATCGCGGCTGGCGAGATCCTTGGCGGACGGGGCGTAACGCTCCATGACGCGCTCGCCTTCGGAATTGGTCAGATACCCGCCCTCGCCGCGCGCGCCTTCGGTGATCAGCACGCCGGCGCCGTAGATGCCGGTCGGGTGGAACTGCACGAACTCCATGTCCTGCAGCGCGATGCCGGCGCGCAGCGCCATGCCGCCGCCGTCGCCGGTGCAGGTGTGCGCCGAAGTCGCCGAGAAATAGGTGCGGCCATAACCGCCGGTCGCCAGCACCACCGAATGGCTGCGGAAACGGTGGATCGATCCGTCATCGAGGCACAGCGCGATCACGCCGCGGCACGCGCCGTTTTCCATGATCAGGTCGATCCCGAAATACTCGACGTAGAAATCGGCGTCGTGCTTCAGGCTCTGCTGATAGAGCGTGTGAAGCATCGCATGGCCGGTGCGATCGGCCGCGGCGCAGGTGCGCTGCGCGGGCGGGCCTTCGCCCATATTCTGCATCATGCCGCCGAACGGGCGCTGATAGATTCGTCCGGCGTCGGTGCGGCTGAACGGCATGCCGGCATGTTCCAGCTCGTAAACCGCGGCCGGCGCCTCGCGCACCATATATTCGATCGCGTCCTGATCGCCGAGCCAGTCCGATCCCTTGACGGTATCGTACATGTGCCAGGTCCAGTGATCGGGGCCCATGTTGCCCAGGCTGGCGGCGATGCCGCCTTGCGCGGCGACGGTGTGGCTGCGCGTCGGGAACACCTTGGTGATGCACGCGGTCTTCAGCCCCGCCTCGGCGAGCCCCATCGTCGCGCGCAGCCCCGAACCACCAGCGCCGACGACGACGGCGTCATACGTGTGGTCGATGATCTTGTAGGCGTCGGCCATTACGCGGCAGCTCCGGATGTGAAGGCGATCGAGAGGATCGAGAATAGCGCGATGGCGCCAGCAACGAGCGTGAAGGCGTTGAGCAGCACCAGCCAGGCGATGCGGCCGGGGCCGTGGCTATAGTCCTCGATGCAGACCTGCAGACCCAGGCGGAAGTGCCAGAACACGCTCAGCACCAGCAGCGCCAGCGGGATCGCCACCCAGAAGGACGCGATCCACGCCGTCAGCGTGGCGTGATCGTAGGCCGGCAGCCGCGCAATCGAGACGATGAACCACAAGACGAGCAGCAGGTTGCCGCCCGCGGTCAGCCGCTGGTGCCACCAGTGATCGGTGCCCTGGCCCGCCGCGCCGAGGCCGCGCACGCGGCCGAGTTCCGTTCCATCGCCCATCTTACTTGCCCCCCAGCAGATAGGCCCAGAAGGCCAGCGTCGCCAGCACCGAGAAGACCATCGTCAGCACCGCGAACGTCTTGTTCCGCTTCAGCTCGAAGCCGGCGCCGGTATCCATCACCAGATGCCGCACGCCGCTGGCCAGATGCTGGAAGAACGCCCACGTCAGCCCGATCCCGAACACATAGCCCAGGATGTTGAGGCTGCCGTCACCCTTGGTGAAGGTATCGACGAACCCCGCGTAGGTGGCGTCGCCCCCGGCCAGCGCCGCCAGCCACCAGACGAACAGCACGGTGCCGACCGTCGCCATCCCGTCCCCGGTTGCCCGGTGCAGGATCGACACCAGCATGTGCGGCCCCCATTTCCAGGCGGTCAGATGCGGAGACAGCGGGCGTGATCGTGGGGGTTGCGTGGCCAAGGCCCTGGTCCTCTTTCAAATGCTGGCGCCGTATTAGAGCGCGGCGGCAACGATGCAACCCGGCAGCGCGCAAACCCCGCCTTCCCTAACCGAGCCTTAACCAAATCGGCCTAACCCGGAGATCGACAGGCGCCCATGAAGCGGTGCGCCGTTTGGATGGAGACCTTCCTTGGATACCAGCGATCTGCCCCCTTCCGATTCGATGGCGGCAAAGATTCGGCTTTCGGAGCGGCTGCGCATCTTCGATTTCGACGGCTCGCTGGCGGCCGCCAGCCGTGACGTCTGGACCGTGATCGAACCGGATATCCATGCCGTTTCCGAGGCTTATTGGCAGCAATGGCTGCGCTGCTTCGCCGATGAACGCGTCTGGGCGCCGCATGAAACCGCCAAGATGATCGATCTCGGCTGCGATTTCCTGAAGAAGCGCTTCCTCGCGACGGCCGAGCGCGGCTGGGTCGAATCGATCGCCCGCTCGGTGGAGGCGGCCTATGTCGCCGATATCCAGCCCGAAGCGCTGCTGTCGATGATCAACGCCAGCGATCGCGCCGCGCTCGACATTCTGATGAAGCGAATCGAGCGCAACGATCCGCGTCTGCCGATGCTGATCGACACGCTGATGCGCCTGTCCGCGATGGAAGGCGACATCACCGTGGCCATCTACAACGGGTACCGCGATTATACCGCGCACCAGGCGCGCGACCGGCTGACGACCGAATTCCGAGACGGCATCGCCGCACTCGTCGAAACCGCGCTTCACGAAGGCGGCGCGCTGCGCGAACAGGGCGGCAAGGCGTCGATGATGGCGCGTGGCATGCTCGGCAAGGCGTCCGAAGTGGCCGCAGCGGCCGAGCAATCCGCCGTGGCGATGCGCGAAGCCGCGCAGACGGCGGCCGGCCTGATCCGCGCGATCGAGGATGCGCGAAGCGAGGTCGAGGCCGCCGCCGAGATCGCGACTCGCGCCAGCAGCCAGGCCGGCACCGCGGTCGGCATGTCGGAAACGCTGTCCGATCACGCCAAGTCGATCGAATCGATCCTCGGGCTGATCCGCGACATCGCGGGGCAGACCAATCTGCTTGCCCTCAACGCCACGATCGAGGCGGCGCGCGCGGGCGATGCCGGGCGCGGCTTTGCGGTGGTCGCGCAGGAAGTAAAGAGCCTCGCCAACCAGACGGCGCGCGCGACCGATGATATCGCCGCCAAGATCGCCGCCATCCAGTCCGCCACGCATTCCACCGTCGCGACCAACGCCTCGATCCGCGATACCGTGGCCGAGGTGCAGGAATCGGCCGATCGCATCCGCGCGGCGATGGAAGTCCAGGCACAGACGGTCACGGCGATCACCGCTGCGGTCGATGAAACCGCGCTTGCCGCCGATTCGATGTCCAACACCATCGCCGCCATCCGCGAGGACACCGAAACCGTCGCCAGCGAGATCGATTCGGTCGGCACCGGCTTCGATGCGCTCGACGGCCGGCTCGGCACGCTCAGGAACAGCGCCAGCGATTTCGTCTCGAAGGTCGCCGCCTGATCGAAGCGGGCAGTTTCGCTGCGGGGCCGATTTGCCAGTCTTGAGGGCGCGGCCTAAGGCTCCGCCATGCCTGTCCATATCCTGCTCACCGGTTCCAGTCGCGGCATCGGCGCGGCGATCGCCTCCTCCTTCGATGGCGACGATGTCGCGCTGATCGGCCACGGCACGCGCAGCGGCATTCCCGCCGATTTCGACGAGCCTGGTGCCGCGCCCGCTTTGTGGCAAGCGGGACTCGATCGGCTCGACGGGCGGATCGACGTGCTGATCAACAATGCCGGCATCTTCGAAGCCTCAGCGATCGATCAGCCGCACGCCGCCTGGCTGGCCGCCTGGGAACGGACGATGCGGATCAACCTCACCGCATCGGCGGAACTCTGCCGTCTCGCCGTGCTGCACTGGCAGGCGCGCGGCGGCGGCGGACGCATCGTCAACATCGCCAGCCGGGCGGCCTATCGCGGCGATTCACCGGCGCACTGGCACTATGCCGCGTCCAAGGCCGGCATGGTGGCGATGACCAAGACGATCGCGCGCGGCTATGCCGGCGAAGGCATCCTCGCCTTCGCGATCTGTCCCGGCTTCACCATGACGGGCATGGCGGAGGATTATCTGGAAAGCCGCGGCGGGGACAAATTGCTCGCCGATATTCCGCTGGGCCGAGTCGCCGAACCCGCCGAAGTGGCGAACGCGGCCCGCTATCTCGCGCTCGAAGCGCCGCCCTCGATGACGGGCGCCGTCCTCGACGTGAACGGAGCCAGCTATGTCCGATAGCTGGAAGCTCACCCTCCCCTGCACCAAGGCGGAGGCGGAGGCGATCGAGGTCGACATGGAATCGCTCGCGATGCTCGATCCGCCGCCGGTGCTGATGACGAGCGAGGCGACGCCGGACGATCCCGACGACTGGCAGCTTGACGCCTATTTCGACCACAAGCCCGACAAGCGATCGATCGCTGCGGTGCGCGCGCTGGTGCCAAGCGCGGCTGGCGCTGCGGCGACCGCCGAACGAGTCGCCGATCGGGATTGGGTGACGATGAGCCAGGCCGGCCTCGATCCGGTGCGGGCCGGGCGCTTTTTCGTCCACACCGCCAGCCATGCGCCGTCGCGTGACCGCGGCGTACGCAATTTCCGGGTCGAGGCGAGCCGGGCCTTCGGCACCGGCCATCACGAAACGACCACCGGGTGCCTGATGATGCTCGATGCGATGCGCCGGCGCGGGGCGCGGGTGGACAATCTCATCGATCTCGGCACGGGCACCGGCCTGCTCGCCTTCGCGGCGATGCACCTCTGGCCGCGCGCTTATGCGACGGCGACCGACATCGATCCCGTGGCGATCGACGTCACCGTCGAAAACGCCGCGATCAACGGCGTGCCGCTCGGGCTCGGCATGGGCAAGCTCGCCTTGACGGTGGCGGACGGCGCCGACGATGCCCTGGTTCAGCGCCGGGCGCCCTATGCGCTGATCATCGCCAACATCCTGGCCGGTCCGTTGATCGATCTCGCGCCCGATGTCGCCGCCATCGCCGCCCCGAAAAGCCAGCTGGTGCTTGCCGGCCTGCTCCGCACGCAGACCGAAGCCGTGGCGCGCGCCTATCGCTGGCAGGGCTATCGGCTTGCCGAGCGGCTCGATCTTGGCGACTGGGCGATCCTGCGGCTCAGATTGCGCGGCTAGGACAGCGCCTCAACCCGCCACGGCGGCAACGCGCTTGCGGGCATATTCCTGCGTGCCAGTGGTGATCACCTTGTCCTCTGGCATCAGGTGGCCGATGCGAATGTCGGGCCGCTTCTTGATGTCACGGTAAAGCGGCGCGAAATCGGTTTCCACCGTTACCCGGAGCAGCTCGTCGAAGCTTGGGATGACGAAATAATTCTGCTGGAAATCGTCGATCCGATATTCGGTGCGCATCACTCGCTTCAGATCGAAACGGATGCGGTTGGGGCTCGGATCGTCGAGCGCGAAGCGACTCTCGGCGAAGCTGGAGACGATGCCCGAGCCATAGATGCGCAGGCCCTGGGGCTCTTCGATCAGGCCGAATTCGACCGTGTACCAATACAGCCGGCCCAGATATTTGAGCGCATCGAGCCCCAGCGCGCGTTGCCCGCCGCGGCCATAGGCTTCCAGATAATCGGCGAACACCGGGTCGGCGAGCATCGGCACATGGCCGAACACGTCGTGGAAGACGTCGGGTTCCTGCAGGTAATCGAGCTGATCGGGGCGGCGAATGAAATTGCCGGCCACGAAGCGCCGGTTGGCCATGTGATCGAAAAACACGTCGTCCGGCACGAGACCCGGCACGGCGACGACCTGCCAGCCGGTCAGCTTCATCAGCCGCTCGCTCAATTCCTCGAAATCGGGAATGCCGGGCTTGGAAAGCTTCAGCACGTCCAGCCCGCGTAGATAGGCGTCCGATGCGCGGCCGGGCAGCAGCTGCGCCTGCCGGGCGAACAGCCGGTCCCAGGTCTCATGTTCCTCGGGCGTATAATGCGCCCAATCCTGCGGAATCGTCCAATCGGACGATGCGCCGGCCGGTGGCCGATCCAATACGTGCGTTCCCTCTGCCATGTGAATGCAATAGCACAGACGTTTGGAGCCGGGAAATCAAGTGCCATGCCAAACCGCTGGGCCAGAGCTCGCGCCATTGCCGTCGATGCGCTGCTGGCGCTTGCCGCGCTGGCGCTCGGCTATGTCGCCGCCGGCTTCATCGGCGGATCGATTCCGGCGAACGCCTCCTGGCGGCCGCCGGCTGAGGGCGTAACCATCTATGTCGAAACCAACGGCGTCCATGTAGGCCTTGTCGTCCCGGTCGCCGCAGCGGGCGTCGATTGGCGCGATC
>JBQCEK010000294.1:0-4607 GCA_051960335.1 Sphingomonas sp. | reverse complement strand
GGGCAGCACGGTCGCGCCGTGCCGTTTCGCCGCGGCGAGCACCAATTGTCCGGCCGAAACCAACGGCTCCTTGTTGGCGAGAACGACGGTGCCGCCCCCCGCCATCGCCGCCATCACCGGCTCCAGCCCGGCGCAACCGACGATCGCCGCCATCGTCCAGTCGGCATCCGCCGCCGCATCGCACATCGCCTCGCGACCGGCCGCGGCGGCAATGCCAGTCCCCGCCAACCGTTCGCGCAGCGATGCCAGGCAGCTTTCATCGGCCACCACGGCGCGCTTGGCATTGGTGCGAATCGCCGCCGCCGCCAGCTCGGCGACGTTGCAATTGGCGGTCAGCGAGACGACTTCGAAATCCTCGGGCGCGCGCTCGACCAGATCGAGCGTCGACTTGCCGACCGATCCCGTCGCTCCCAATACGGCTACGCGTTTTACCATCCGATCAGCAGATACAGCTTCGGCACCACAACTACCAGCACCGCCGCAACCGGCGCCACCGGCACCAGCCCGTCGAGTCGATCGAGCACGCCGCCGTGGCCGGGCAGCAGGTTGCCGCTGTCTTTCACGCCCGCGCGACGCTTGAGCCAGCTTTCGTAGAGATCGCCGCCCTGCGCGAGGACCGCGAGCAGCGGCGACGCCAGCGTGAGGCGGAGCGCCAGCCCGTAAGCGAAGTGCATCAGGATGCCGAATACCGCCGCCGCGACCATGCCGCCGATCAGCCCCGCCCAGGTCTTGTTCGGGCTGATCGCGGGCGCCAGCTTGGGCCCGCCGATCGCTCGTCCGGCGAAATAGGCACCGATATCGGTCACCCACACCAGCGCCATCGCCCAGAAGGCGTAAAGAATGCCGTCATGCTGATGCCGGATTAGCACCAGCGACAGCACGGGCAGCCCGGCATAGAGCGTGCCGATCGCAAGCGGCGGGCGCTGGCTGACGATCACGATGAAGAATGCAGCGCCGACCAGCAGCCCGAGCGCCAGAAAGCCCGGCCCCGCGGCCAGCGGGCACATGATCGCCAAGGGCACGGAAAGGCTGAACTGCGCGAGCCGCTTCATCTGCGGCGGGGTGGCGAACAGATCGCTCCATTCGGCCATCATCAACAGCGCGACGACGACGGCCAGTAGCCAGAAGACGATCCCGCCAAGGATCAACGCAATCGCCGCAGCGGCGATCAGCGCCACGCCAACCAGCGTCCTGAGCATCAGCTCAGACATGCCTTTGGCGGGTTGGTCGGCGCTCACAGGCCGCCGAAACGTCGCTGCCGCTGCGTGTAGCAGCCGATCGCCGCATCGAGCGCCTTGGCGTCGAAATCGGGCCACAGAGTATCGACGAACAGCAATTCGGCATAGGCCGCCTGCCACAACAGGAAGTTGGACAGCCGGTGTTCGCCCGACGTGCGGATCACCAGATCGAGCGGCGGCAGCTCGCGGGTTTCCAGCCGCGCCTCGATCGCGCGCTCGTCGATCGCGGCGGGATCGATCAGGCCCGCCTTCGCGTCCTCCGCCAGCGCGCGCGCCGCGGCGGCAAGCTCGGCCTGCGCGCCATAATTGAGGGCGATCACCAGGATCGGCCCGGTGTTGGCCGCCGTGCGGGCCAGCGCGTCGTCGACCATCGCGACCAGATCGGGCGCGAACCGGCGGTAATCGCCGATCACGCGAAGTCGCACATTTTCGCGCACCAGTTCGTCGAGATCGCTCCGGATGAACAGTCGCAGCAACCCCATCAGGTCGCTGACCTCGCTTTCGGGGCGCCGCCAGTTCTCGGAGGAAAACGCATAAAGCGTCAGCGCCTCGATCCCCATCGCGCGGGCGGCGCGCGTAACCTTGCGCACCGCTTCCACGCCGGCACGATGCCCGGCAGCGCGCGGCAGGAAGCGCTTCTTCGCCCAGCGCCCGTTGCCGTCCATGATGATGGCGACATGCCGCGGCAGGCCGGTTGCGCTGCCGCCGCCAGCCGTCACCGGCGCCGAGGCGGGCAGCGCGGTCACTGGCCCATGATTTCCTTTTCCTTGGCGGCCGCAGCGGAATCGATATCGGCGATCGTGGCGTCGGTCATCTTCTGCACTTCGGTTTCCAGCCTCTTGCGTTCGTCTTCCGAATAGACGCCCTTCTTCTCGTCGGTCTTCAGGCTGTCCATGCCTTCGCGGCGCACGTTGCGCGCGGCGATGCGCGCCTTTTCGGCATATTGCCCGGCGAGCTTGGCCAGTTCCTTGCGGCGTTCCTCGGTCAAATCCGGGATCGGCAGGCGCAGCGTATTGCCGTCGTTGATCGGGTTCAGCCCAAGGCCGGCCGATCGGATCGCCTTTTCGACAGGGCCGATATTGGATTTGTCCCATACCTGAACGCTCAGCATGCGCGGTTCAGGCGCGGACACCGTCGCCACCTGATTGAGCGGCATGTTGGAGCCATAGACTTCGACCGTCACCGGATCGAGCAGCGCGGTGGAGGCGCGACCAGTGCGAAGGCCCTGCAAATCGTGCTTCAGCGCTTCAACGCTGCCGGCCATGCGGCGTTCGAGATCGGCCTTGTCATAGGCGGGCATTAGCGGCTCTCCCCGGAATCCGTGTTGTTGGTAACGACCGTCGATACGCCTTCGCCCTTCAGCACGGCAGCGAGGTTGCCCGCACCGCGAATGTTGAAGACGACGATCGGGATATTGTTGTCCCGGCACAGGGCCACGGCGCTGGCGTCCATGACCTTCAGATTATCTGCGAGGACCTTGTCGTAAGAAACTGTTTCGTATCGCTTCGCCCCGGCGACTTTCTTCGGATCGGCATCATAGACGCCGTCCACGGACGTGCCCTTGAACAGCGCGTTGCACTTCATCTCGGCCGCGCGAAGCGCAGCGCCGGTATCCGTCGTAAAATAAGGGCTGCCGACGCCCGCGGCGAAGATCACCACGCGGCCCTTTTCCAGGTGTCTTTCGGCGCGCCGCCGAATGAAGGGTTCGCACACGCTCGCCATCGGGATGGCGGATTGAACGCGGGTATCGACGCCGATCTGTTCCAGTGCGTTCTGCACCGCCAGCGCGTTCATCACCGTCGCCAGCATGCCCATATAGTCGCCGGTCGCCCGGTCCATGCCGCGCGCTGCGCCGGAAATGCCGCGAAAGATGTTGCCGCCGCCGACGACGACGCAAATTTCATGCCCCATCTCACGCACATTGGCGATTTCGGCTGCGACACGCGCGGTAACGCCCGGATCGATCGCAAGGCCGCCCTCGCCCATCAGGACCTCGCCCGACAATTTGAGGAGGATGCGCTTGTAACGTGGGGCTGTCATGAAACCTTCAAGGACTGTCTCGGGGCGGCGCGGACCTTAGTGGCGGGGGGCCGTGCTGCCAAGCGTTGTTGCCGTGGAGATTTGGTGCATCAGCGCGCGCGCCTTCTCCCTCGGAGGGAGCTCGAGGTCGGCCATGCCCCCGGCATAGCCTAACCATCGCGGGGCGATGCTTGCCTCGAACCCATCGCAGAGCGCGCGCCCGTGCGCGCTAGCGGCGCCGGTGAGGATGATGCGCCCAATGCGCCGCGCGATCCCGCGGATCGCAAACTCCTCACCCCGCGTCGACCCGGCGGCAGAGCCGCCAGATCTCCGCGCCCCTCTCCCGCGCGGGGAGAGGGGTACAGTCGCCTTACTTCGTCAGTCCGGCCGTGGCGGCCACTTCCGCGGCGAAGTCGCTTTCTTCCTTCTCGATGCCTTCGCCGAGCTGGAAGCGGACATAGTCCTTCAGCGTGATCGTCGTGCCCGCATCCTTGCCGGCCTTGGCGACGACGTCGGCGATCGGCGTCTTGTTGTCCATCACGAAGAGCTGCGACATCAGCGCATTCTCCTTGGCGAACTTCTTGACCGATCCTTCGACCATCTTGGCGACGATATCGGCGGGTTTGCCCGATTCGCCGGCCTTTTCGGTGGCGATCGCGCGCTCGCGCTCGATCACTTCCTGATCGAGCCCGTCCTCGTTCAACGCCAGCGGGAAGGCCGCCGCGATATGCATCGCGATCTGCTTGCCGAGCGGCTCGAGCACGTCGGCGCCGGCATCGCTCTCCAGCGCGACGAGCACGCCGATCTTGCCGAGGCCCGGCGCCTGCGCATTGTGAACGTAAGCGACGACCGCGCCCTGCGACACTTCGAGGCGCTTGGCGCGACGCAGCGACTGGTTCTCGCCGATCGTCGCGATATTGTTGGTCAGCACTTCCTCGACGGTCTTGCCGCCCAGCGGCGCGGCCTTGATCGTCGCCACGTCATCGCCCAGCTCGAGCGCGACCGAGGTCACGTCGCGCACGAACGACTGGAACTGATCGTTCTTCGCGACGAAATCGGTCTCCGAATTGACTTCGACCGCAGCACCCTTGGTGCCCTGCACTTCAACGCCGACCAGACCTTCGGCCGCGGTGCGGCTCGATTTCTTGGCGGCGGCGGCAAGCCCCTTGGTGCGCAGCCAATCCATCGCCGCATCCATGTCGCCGCCGGCCTCGGTCAGCGCCTTCTTGCAATCCATCATGCCCGCGCCGCTCTTCTCGCGCAGGTCCTTCACTGCGGCTGCCGTAATCTCGGCCATGTCGTTTTCCTCTTGGTTCGTTGAATATGGGTGCGGGCGGGGTAAGGCCGATT
>JBQCEK010000293.1:0-5725 GCA_051960335.1 Sphingomonas sp. | reverse complement strand
GCAGGACGAGATCGCGCTGATCCGCGAGCTCGGTTGCAGCCACATCCAGGTCTATGTCTATGGCAAGCCCGCGCTATAGGAGGAAGTGATTAAGCAGCTCGCCGCGGCCGATGGTCACGCCACCGCTGCCGGCTATAAGGTGAGCAGAAGCCCGCGCACGACGATGCTGCGATCGGCGCGAATCGAAATGGGCGACTCGCGCGGCGAGGTCCGCATCCGCAACATCTCCTCCACCGGCGCGATGATCGACGGCATCGAGATCGACGGCGAAGCGATCGGCCTCGATCTGCTGATCGAACTGATCGACAGCGAAATGTTCCCCGCCAAGCTGCGCTGGGCGCGCGATGGCAAGGCCGGCATCGAATTCGCCGAGCATTTCAATCTCGAACGGTTGAGCGCCCCGGCCACGCGGTCGATCCGTCGAGCGTCCTAGCAAACCGCGAACGCCGCCTCGCCCCGCTCACTCGGGCGATATCAATCCAGACGGACCGCGACCCAGCCCCGCGCTCACTCCCACTCGATTGATCGGCGCTATATCAACCATCTCAGTTCATTGAATAAAGTATTTTTCTGTGCAAATGCTACCGGCCAAGCGATAGCCTGGATTATGGACAGTAATGCGTATCCGGCGGTGGAGGCTGCCATTGCCAAGACCCCCGAATGGATCAGGACCGAGCTGGCATCGAAAGAACCGGCGGTGCGCGAGCGTGCCGAAGAGGCCCCGGCGGCGATCTTTGCAAGTGCATTGCAACAGGTCAGCGGCGGCCCGAAGGCGTAATCGTCATCGCCCCCTGGATCAGCCGGTGGCCTACCCCTTCCCGGACTAGCGCCCGAACAGCAAGATCAGGATAGCGTCGGCCGAGGTTGTAATGTGCAAATCGCGCAGCGGCGCGAACATCATCGACGGCCGGTAGATTTGTCCTAGGCGAGTGCCGAATAGTCCATCGCGGCAAGGTCGGAGAGAAGATCTGGACCCGCTGGTTCCCACCCGAGCCGTGCGTGTGTCCAGGTATTCGAAGCAACCATGTCGAGGTCGGTAGATTCAGCAGGAGGGATGTTGCCGATAGTCTCCTGCGGCCATCGATGGTTGAATCAATCGACCCATTCGAGGGCCGCATATTCCGCCGCTTCGAAGGATCGCCATGGCCCAGGGCGGCGGATCCTCGCGCACGGCTCGCCACTTCACAATCAAGCGGAATATCGCTCGCAGGCAAGATGACGAGCGGAATTCCGCTTGCTTGCTGTCGAAAAATCAGGTAGCGGAATTCCGCACGAAATGTTACGAGAGAGCGGAATTCCGCATGTCGTCCACGATCTTTTCCATCATCGGTGAGCAGTTGCGCGCACTTCGCGCCGAGCGAGGCTGGTCGCAACCCGCATTGGCGGAGCGGCTCGGTCGTCACCGTGCGCGCATCTCCGAACTCGAGCGCGATCTGGCCAATGATCGTCTCGGCCGCGATCGTCTCACGCTCTTTGCCGAAATCTGCGACGCGCTCGGTGTCGTGCCGGTGCTGGTGCCAAGCGCGCACGCGGACGAGGTCCGGCGCCAGGTGGCGACGTCGCCGAGCGTCGCCTTGGCCAGCGCGCGGGTCAGGCCCGCCTTTGACCAGCTGTTTGTAGATCTTGGGGACGATGAGGAGCCGGCCTGATGGCCAAGGCGGCCGCGATCCTGGGCGTACATCTGCTCGACACGGCGCGGGGGCCTGTGCGCGTCGGAAGCCTGGTGCGTGACGCCGACGGCGGGGTCGTGTTTACGGTCGCCGAGGATTATCTGCGCGATCCCGAGCGGCCGATCCTCAGCCTCGGCTGGTTCGAGCCGGGATCGGACGAACCGACGCGCGATCGTCTCGCATCGCGGGGCGACAAGATCGCGCTGCATGGCTCGGTGCCGCCCTGGTTCGCCGGGCTGCTGCCCGAGGGTGCCTTGCGCGAGCTGGTCCTGTCCGAGATGGGGCCTGGCGACCACGACCAGTTCGACGTGCTGACGCGGCTGGGGGCGGATCTTCCCGGTGCAGTCTTCATTACGCCCGAAACCGCGCCCCTCCGTTCGGCGGGACCGCTTCATCTCGAAAAGGTGAAGGGCTTCGAGGCGGCGCGCCCGGACGGGATCGTAAAATTCTCGCTAGCCGGCATCCAGCTCAAATTTACCGCGAACCCCGACGGCGAGCGCCTCACCTTGCCGGGCCGCGACGCTACGGGACGCTGCATCATCAAGGTGGCGAGCGACCGTTATACCGGTCTTCCCGAGGCGGAATATGGCGCAATGGCGCTCGCGCAGATGATCGGGGTCCATACCGCCACGTGCCGGCTGGTAGATCGCGCGGCGATCGATGGCGTGCCGGAGGAATTGCTCGCGTATGGCGAGAAGGTCCTGGTGGTCGATCGCTTCGACCGCGGCGCGCAAGGCGAGCGGATCCATATCGAGGACGCCGGGCAGATCATCGGCGCCATCGGCGAGCGCAAATACACAATGGCGAACACCGAGACGGTGATCCATATGGTAAGCCGCTTCAGCAGCGATCGCCGGGCCGACGTCATCGAGGCCGTCCGCCGCGTGGTCGCCGACGTGCTGCTGGGCAATGGCGACAATCATCTGAAGAACTGGTCGTTCCGGTTTCCGGCGCTGGGCAAGGTCGAGCTCTCTCCAGCCTATGACATCGTGCCGACGGTCCTGTTCATGCCGCGCGACACCCTCGCGCTCCGCTTCGTAAGCACGCACCAGTTCGAAACGGTCGACCTGCACCGCTTCGAGCGCGTTGCGAGGTTCCTCAAGGTCGATCCCAAATGGATCCTCCGCGAGGTGCGGACGTGCATCGAGCGCGCGCTCGAGCTATGGCCCAACGCAGCCCCCGAGTTACTCGGCGAACGATGGGCCGCGACGTTGCTCGCGCGTCTCGACAGGCTGCGGCTGGTCGAGGAAGTGCGCGGCACGGCGGCTGTCTGAGACGGTCCCCTGATGCCAATCGCGAGCCCGTGGAATCGGACCGGCGCCCACGCTCGCCCAGACCATGTTTGCATCTTTGCGCTGTCCTTGCCGCACAGAGCAGATGTGGCGCAGCCATCGAGACTCTAAAGACGGCTAGAGGGCCTGATGCTCGCGACAGATAACGAGGGCGGGACCTAGTTGCCGAACATCGTGGAGAATCCATTACCCATCGACGTCACGATGGTAGCCTTTCTGGCGGCCGTGGGGTACCGCCCTCGTCAGCCTGGGGTCCCTGTGCCGATCTTGCAAGGGCATCGGCCGTTTCGCTTAGAATCGCCCCGACCGAGTAGCATCCGACAGCGGGCTGAGATTGTCAGTCCCCAGATCATCCTGACGCGACCACCCAATTACGAACCGGTAATGCCCCCAACCGATGTCGAATGCTTCACGATGATACGCTGTAGAACCCATCATGTGCGAACGCCCAGCTTCCGTCGAGGAGGGGTCGCCATGATCGGCAGAATAGACAATCTTATCCGTGCTAAGGGATGTCCACATCGCCGAGAGGGCCAACAGGACCAGGCATGAGATGATGCAATTCTTAAGCACGAACACCTCCTTGACCAGGGCTAGGTCAAAACTGAATTGACGCCGAGATCGACGAAAAGGAGACAAGGTTACGGACGACGCTGGGCTAGAATCGCCTATGACGCTCGTCTCGGCAGTCCTCGCAGCAGCAGGAGAAACGCCAGAACGTGCGTCATCATGAGCAGGGGCACATAAATTATAGGGACCAAATAGGCGGCACCGAGTTGGCCTGCTACTTCGGGAAGCCTGAACTCGACTGCGTGATAATAATTTACAGCAAGATCGCAGACGCCGCAAAAATTGAAGGCAACGACGAATGTCCAGAATGCGCGTCGTAGCGGGAATGCTATAAGCGCTGCCATCGCCAATAATGCTGTTGCGAAATCTCCATAGGCGGCGAAGCTAGCGAACGTTTTCGGGAGGTCCGGTCCGACCACTCCAGGCACAATGCACACCAGGCCGAAAAAGCGGAAACTATGCAAAGCGGCGATCGCACGATGGATGGCTTCCGGTGCCATTTCTCTCATGCGGGGTGAACCATAGCTTATGAGGACGGCCAACCAAGCAGCGTAGCCGAGGATCATTTGCACCTGAAAAATTATAGCTAGGGGCATTGCTGTTGGGTCCTCAGATCTAGCCGGTCGTCTTTCGACAGGCGCACCTCGCCTACGGGCCGGCCGCGCGTGCGCGCTTCCCGATACTTTCAGCGAAGCCTGCTATATGGCGGCCTGATGTTCTATGCGGCCGTCGGCGGTGTAATTCATGATGCCGTTGCTTAGACAGACAGCGGTTTTATCAATTCCTCCGATGGGAGGAACGCGCCGCCGCCGCAAGGCTCATTTTAGCGGCAACAGAAGTTCCACAACCACTTCATGAGCTGACGTCTCTGGAATGGGGCAAAGGCGGCGCTGGCAATAGATAGGAAAGTCGCGTGTCTCCTCACCACGTTCGGGAAGCCAATCCCGGTAGAGGTAGGAAGCAGCGGGCTCCAGGTTATTGCTGTTGCCCGGATAGCGAAGCACAGCGCATCTTCCGGCGGGTATCTCACCAGCCTTCATCTCCTTGTCGTTCGGCCCAATCGACCGGTCAGTCCCGACACACAGGTCCACGCTGTAGTCGGCTGGGTTGGCCGGACATCTCTCGGACCGAAAAACCATGAAACTGGGTCGACCCGTCTCGGGTCTCAGACCGACCGCCTTACACCAAGACTTGAAGCGCTCGACGGTGGAGCCGACTGTTACGCGGTCGCCCCGGTGCTCCATAATCGCCACAGGCACTGCGGGTACGTCGCGGATAATCACGTCATCCCTGTCATATGTGATCTGCATGAACGTATTCCTCGCCGTGTCAAAGGGCTCAAAAGCAGCAACCCATGGAGTCCAGTCAGGGGTCTTGCGGAACGATGAGGGCGATTGCCCGAACCATTGTCGAAAGGCCCGAGCGAAGGCATCGGGCGAGTCGTAGCCGGCATCCATCGCTATGTCCGTGACGCGTTCAGCGTCGTTCCAGGCCAGTCGGTATGAAGCGCGCTTCATCCGGGCAAGCTGCACATAGCGATGGAGGGACAACCCAAAGGTCGCCATAAACTGCCGGTGAAAATGAAACTTGGAGAAGGCCGCGACCTCACTCACCGTTTCCAGGTCCAGTTCTTCGTCGAGATGCCGATCGATATGGTCGAGCACCCGCTGTATCCGTACGTGATAGTTTTGAAGCGCTGCCGTCATCGCTCTTCCTTCGTGGCAGCTCCATCTAGCCGCTTCCAGCCGCGATAAGCTCGACCGATCTTGCGGTATTGATGGATCCGACGGAAAAAATTGCCTGCAGTTGTCGATCCTGCCGAACCCGTCTCAATAACCGCGTGAAGATCATTGTTGCGCGACGCTCTTCCGCTTGAATTGGCGCGTCGCCATTAGACTTGAACTCGCCATTCGGCGGTCGGCTAGCCGATACCAGGACCGCGCGTCGCTTTGCTGCCTCATGTCTTCGTGCGTCCTCGCGACTCGGCCACGCCGATGAATAACGTTGAGTTACCTGGCATCTGGGAATTGGCCATTCCCATAAGGCGGCGCTTCAGCGAAGGATTCCGGCGGCGGCATCCAGTCGATTGGCGTAGGCATCAAGCGTCTTGCCGGTTCGCGCAGCATAATCATTGGCGTCGTCGAACCGGCGTTCTTCGATCGCTTCTCGCACGCCGGCGAAGGTTTTTGCGCC
>JBQCEK010000292.1:0-4811 GCA_051960335.1 Sphingomonas sp. | reverse complement strand
GGCCGCAGCCATCACCGGCACATTCTCGAATTGCAGCATGCCGCTGTACCAGCCGGTAAACGACGCCGGATTGTCGAGCTTGCGGATCGCGACTTCATTGGCCTGGACCGCGAGCAAATGCCCCGGCGACGTGATGATCGTCCCGCCGCCACTCGTCTTGCCGGCAAGCGCGATGTTACCTTTCACGGCGAACGCCCGCACCAGATCGCGATCGGCGCGGACGTCGAACGTCCCGACATCGGTTGTCATTTCCACGCCATTGGCCGCGATCACGAACGGCTTGCCTGATGGTTTGAGATCGAACCATGCCTGGCCCTTGAGCTTGACCTTGCGGGTGTCCTTGTCGAAACGCACTTGCAATGCGCTGGCGGTGTCCAGCGTTACGCGCGACCCATCCGGTAGGACCACGTCGGCCCGCTGGCCGATGCCGGTGCGGAAGGTTTCGCCCCGCGGCTGTTCTTTGGTGGACGCGGGAACCAGCGCGTTGATCCCCAGGGCGGCAAGCGGTGCGCCGATGCAGAGCAGCAGCCCGGCGGCAACCGCCTTACCGCTGATCCGAAGCCGGGGTCGACCGACCGTCGCACGCGCCAACGTCTCATGGCGGAGTGCGAGCAGGGAGGGGTCTTCGGCCAGCGACGCCGCCAGGTCGCGCATCTCGCGGATCTGGCGATAGGCATCATCATGCTCGGTGCTGGCCGAGCGCCACGCTTCAAATGCGCGCATCGTTGCGCCGCTCGGCGTATCGAGAAGCCGCTCATGCCAGGCGCTGGCTTCGGCGAGGACGATGGGATCAGAAATCGCGCCAGCCCTCCAGCGCCGCCGCGACATGAGCCAATGCCTTGGCCTGATGCTTCTCGGCAGCCCGGGTCGAGATCGATAGCGCACGAGCGACGTCGGCCATCTTCATCCCCTCCAGCACGCGCAGCACAAACACGTCTCTCCGTCGTTCAGGTAGTTCCGCCAGCACGGTGCGAAGCCGCGTCGCCATAGCTCTGCTGGCCAAGACGCGGTCGGCGGGAATCTCCGAACTCTCGATCTGATGATCGGCGATCGAATCGTGCAAGCCCTGGCCGCGGACGGTGGCGCGCCTGGCGCGATCCTTCAGAACATTGGCCGCGGTGACGAACAGGAAATGCTCAGGTTTCTCAACCGCGGCCGGATCAGGCAAGCGGCTGAGCCGAAGAAACACTTCCTGCACGAGATCGGGAACGTCAGCGGGCTCACGTACCCGCCGCGCGAAAAATCGCCCTAGCGCGTCCCGATAGGTCAGCGCCATGCGCGTCAGCGCCGCATCGCGCGCGCTGCCGGCACCGGGCCCTGGGTTTCGAGCGTTTTCCAAGCTTTCCTCTCACGCGATCCATGCGGCGAAATCGACGACGCGACAAGCGCCGTCTGCGCCATTGCTCTCGGAGATTTGCAGTTCGCGAAGGAACCTCTCACTATCGTCCGCTCATTTCGGCCCCAGCCTCCCGATCGAATCGAGCGTTCACGAATACCGCCATCAGCGAGATCGCCGTCACGATCCAGAAGGCAAACGAGAAGTCGATGAAGGTCAGCGTGGACTTGCCGCTAATCAGCAGCGACAGGTGGAGCGCCGTGCTGGCGGTGCAAATGCCGAGCGACAGCATCAATTGCTGGAAGGTCGAGTAGAAGCTGGTCGCCGCGCTCATGCGGTCCTTGTCGATTTCGTCATAGGCAATCGTGTTGTAGGCGGTGAACTGGAACGACAGCAGGAAGCCCGAGACGACGAGCACCGCGAAGATCGCTGGCATCGGCCAGCCGGGCCGGAACAGGCCGCAAGACGCATAAGATGCCGTACCCAGCAGCCCCATCACCATCAGGCTCGATCGAAATCCGAAACGCTGCAAGATACGCCGTGCAAATCCTTTCATTCCAAAGGAGCCGATCGCTGTGGCGACGGTCATCATTCCGCTCTGGGCAGCGGAGAGGCCGAAGGCGAGTTGCATCATCAACGGAAGAAGGAAGGGCTGAGCGCCCTGCGTGATCCGCGTGAGCGAACCGCCGATCACGGAGAGCCTGAACGTCGGAATGTGCATCAGTGAGAGATCCAGGATCGGACGGGTAGCGCGACGGGCGTGTCGCCAATAGCCGACGGTCGCAGCGGCGCCGACCAGGATCAGGGTGACGGCCAATGACCCCGTGCCGGCTCTGCTGGACATTTCGAAGCCGAACAGCAGGCAGCCCAGGGCGATCGCCGACAGCACGAAGCCACGGGCATCGAATGTGGGAGGCGCAGGCTCGCGTATGTCGGCGATGAACCGGCTGACCAGGGCGATCCCGATCGCACCGATTGGAAGGTTGAGCCAAAAGATCCAGCGCCAATCGAGATAGGTGACGATGAAGCCGCCAATTGGCGGCCCGAGAATCGGCCCGATCAGCGCCGGCATGATGAGCCATGACATCGCCGACACCATGTCGCGCTTGGCGACCGATCGTAGCAGCACCAGCCTGCCCACCGGCATCATCATTGCGCCGCCAATGCCCTGAACGAAGCGCGCGATCACGATGAGGGGCAGGCTCGGCGCGAGCCCACACGCGAGCGACCCCAGCATGAACAGGCCAATCGCCATGCGAAAGACCAGCTTTGCCCCGAAACGATCGGCGATCGTGCCAGAGGCAGGAATGAAGGTGGCCAGCGCCAGCAGGTAGGAGGTCAGCGCAATGCTCATCTCGGGCGCGGGAACGCTGAAATCGCGCGCCATTGTGGGGAGTGCCGTTGCGAGGACCGTCGCGTCCAGATTCTCCATGAACATCGCGCATGCGACGATCAACGCGATCGTTCGATAATTGCTGCCCGGCGGCGCCGCATCGTCCTGATCGATCGTCTGCGCAATGCCGGCTGCGGCGGGCACGATGCCGTCGCGCGCTTCGGCATTAACCGAAGCGATCCCTCGCCGCCGCGGCCGATGCAGGATTCGGGATTGGATCGCGCTCAGCAAACGAAAGTGCATCGGCGCGCTATCCTGCAGGTCAACGCGTGGCGCAACCGACCCAGCCGCGATCACGAAATTTTGCGTGCCAAGGCGCCTGAATGCCGAGCGCCGCTGCTCCGGCGCTTCAAAGGTTAACACTTTTGCATGTGTTTCTTCCTAGGTCGTTGGCATGCGACTGGCGACCATCACCAATTGGGCATACGGCGTGACCGTTGCCCTCACTGTTGCTTCCGGCATCACGATGTTGCTGGCCTCGGCGGCGCAGACTCGTGAACGCGAAGCCGTTGATCAGCGCTATGAACTCGATCGGGCGACGTCGTCGATCGACGAGGATGTCGCCGCGCTGAGCAGTCTGGCGCGGCAGTTTGCGATCAGCGGTAGCGCGGCCGATTTGGCGGCTTACGAGCGCGAAGCCAGCCAGCTGCGGAGCGTTGAGGATCGTACGCGACATGTTCGCGACGCCGGTGCGCGTTATGATGAATTGCGCAACCTGCGGGACTCGCTGCGCTGGGCGGACGCCTTGCGCGACGAACAACAGGCCGCGATCGTCGCGCGCCAGGGTGGCCACCGGGATGCCGCCGTCGATATCCTATTCTCGCCCGAATACGAACGCGAGCTCGACAGGATTCAGGTCAGCGTGGAGCGGTTCCAGGACCACATCGACCAGCGCACCGATCAGGCATTGCAGATCGCGGTCGGTCGCTCTCGCTTGTGGCGCGGCGCTTCGGAAGCCGTCCTCGGCGTCACCGGCTTGCTGTTCCTTTGCGTGCTGTTTTTCATTTTTCGGCAGCGCGTGCTGCGGCCGGTCGTCAAGCTCAGCGATGTCGTGACGAGGCTCGCCGCGCAGGATTTTGCCGCCGAACCGCCCGCCTATGAGCAAATCGACGAAATCGGCGACATGGCGCAGGCGCTCCGGGTGTTTCGCGACAACGGAATAGCCCGACAGCGCCTCGAGCATGATCGTGATGCCGATCGAGCGATCCGCGATCTGCTTTCCCGGATGACGCAGCGCATGCAGAGCTGCGATACAGCACACGACTTGAAGGCGGTGGTGAAGCGGTTCGTGCCGGAGGTTGCCCCGCAATTTGCCGGGCGGCTCTATTTGTTGAGCCCGGCGCGCAACGCGATGATCGAAGCGTGCTCGTGGCATGAGCCGGTTCACTCACGATCCGAATTCGCGCCGCTCAGTTGCTGGGCGCTGCGGCGCGGCAGCCCGCATCACGCCTCGGGCGATCACGTCGATATACCTTGCGATCACGTCGATCGGGAAGATGGCGGAATCCCCGAAACGCTCTGCCTGCCTCTGGGATCGCAGCACGGAACCCTGGGCTTGCTCTATTTCGAGCGCAAGAGCGACGCCGGGCGGTCCGATATGCCCGACGTCTATCTCAAGATGCTGGCGGAGAACATCAGCCTCGCGCTCGACAATTTGCAGCTGCGAGACACATTGCGTGAAATGGCGATGGTCGATCCCTTGACGGGCCTCGCCAATCGACGCCGCCTCGAGATCGTGCTCGATGAACAAGTCGCGACGCTTCGCCAAGACGCCTCGCCGATCAGTTGCGCGATGATCGACATCGATCATTTCAAGCGATTCAACGATGATCATGGGCATGACGCCGGCGATGCGGTGCTGCGCGCGGTTGGCGCAGCACTTCGGCAGTCCATTCGTGAACAGGATTTCGCTTTCCGTTATGGTGGAGAGGAATTCCTGCTGCTGATGCCGGGGCTCGACGCTTCCGAGGGGCAGCGACGCGCCGAGGATCTGTGCGCGCGAATAGCGGCCCTTGGCGTTCAACACGAAGGCAGGGCACTGGGATTGATCACCGCTTCGCTAGGCGTCGCCGCCGCGCCGCT
>JBQCEK010000291.1:0-2106 GCA_051960335.1 Sphingomonas sp. | reverse complement strand
ATCGCGCCTGGCTGGCGCCCGACGGCGATATCGATACGGTCGCCTTGGTTGAGGGCGATCCGGGCGCCGAGCCGCGCATCGACATCCTGCTGCCGCAGGGGCGCGTGCCGTGGTCGGGCCATTCGGGGCGCTATGCCGCGCAGCAGGTGATGGCCGAGATCGAGACGCATCGGACCACGATCGTGTTCTGCAACACGCGCAGCTTGGCCGAGCTGATCTTCCAGGATTTGTGGAAGGTCAACGAGATGGGGCTGCCGATCGGGGTCCATCACGGCAGCCTGGCGCGCGAGGCGCGGCGCAAGGTGGAAGGCGCGATGGCGGCGGGGCGGCTGCGCGCCTTGGTCGCGACCGCGAGCCTCGATCTCGGGGTCGATTGGGGCGACGTCGATTGCGTGATCCAGATGGGGGCGCCCAAGGGATCGTCGCGATTGTTGCAGCGGATCGGGCGCGCCAACCACCGGCTCGACGAGCCGAGCGAGGCGGTGCTGGTGCCGGGCAACCGCTTCGAATATCTCGAGGCGCGCGCGGCGCTGGATGCGGTCGAGGCGGGCGAGCTCGACAACGAGCCGTTCCGCGCCGGCGGGCTCGACGTGCTCGCGCAGCATGTGATGGCGTGCGCGTGCGCGGCGCCGTTTCGCAAGGAAGAGCTGCTCGACGAGGTGCGATCGGCGCTGCCTTATTCGGCGCTGACCGACGAGGCGTTTTCGCGCGTGCTCGGGTTCATCCAGGACGGCGGCTATGCGCTCAAGGCCTATGATCGCTTCAAGCGGCTGACGCAGGACGCCGATGGAACGTGGCGAGTCAGCCATCCGCGGTTCGTGCAGCAGCACCGGTTGAACGCGGGGATCATCGTCGAGGCGACGATGCTGACGGTGCGGTTCAAGAACGGGCGGCAATTGGGCAAGGTCGAGGAAGGGTTTGCGGCGACGCTCAGCCACGGCGACACCTTCTTCTTCGCCGGTTTGAGCCTCGAGGTCGAGCGGATCGATACCGAGGATTTGATCGTCCGCGCCACCAGCCGCCCGGCGCGGATCCCGACCTATGGCGGCGCGCGGATGCCGCTGTCGACCAATCTCGCCAGCCGGGTGCGCGGGTTCCTGGCGACCTCCGAGGAATGGCATCGCTTCCCCGACGACGTGCGCGAATGGCTGGAGATGCAGGCGCGCCGGTCAGCGCTGCCGCGGCCCGACCAGTTGCTCGTCGAGACCTTTCCGCGCGAGGGGCGGCATTACATGGTCGCCTATAGTTTCGAGGGGTGGAACGCGCACCAGTCGCTCGGGATGCTGATCACGCGGCGGATGGAGACGCAGGGGCTCAAGCCGCTCGGCTTCGTCGCCAGCGATTATTGCATCGCGACCTATTCGCTCGATCCGGTGACCGATCCGGCGAGCCTGTTCTCGGCCGATATCCTGGAGCATGAGTTCGTCGATTGGGTGCAGCAATCGCACCTGTTGAAACGCGCGTTTCGCGAGGTGGCGGTGATCGGCGGGCTGGTCGAGCGCCAGCATCCGGGCAAGCGCAAGACCGGCAAGCAGGTCACCTTCTCGACCGACCTGATTTACGACGTGCTGCGCAAATACGAGCCCGATCATCTGCTGCTGCGCGCCGCCTGGGCAGATGCGCGCGCCAAGATGACCGACGTCGGGCGGCTGGCGGACCTGCTGAACCGCGCGGCGGCGACGATGGTGCATGTCGATACCGACCGGGTGACGCCGCTCGCCGTCCCGGTGCTGACGATGATCGGCCGCGAACGCGTAGCGACGGGGCTGGCCGACGATGCGCTGCTCGCCGAAGCCGAGGCGCTGGCGGCGGAGGCGATGCGGCCAGACTGATACAGGTGCGTAACCACTTGTCCTAGGGCCGGATCGGGCGTATCCTCGCGCGATGTTCGGGGTCCTGCCCTTGACGCTCGCAGCGTTCGCATCCGGCACCTTGCCGCCGCTGCAAAACGTGCCGCCCATCCCCCTTGTCGCCGCCGAGCAGCCGCCGATCCCGGACGAGGCGTTCGGGCTGGGCGATCTGGCCAGCCGGATGACCGTGCCGGTGTCGATCGCCGGGCGCGGGCCCCATCAGTTCATCGTCGATACCGGGGCGCAGCGTACCGTC
>JBQCEK010000290.1:0-2979 GCA_051960335.1 Sphingomonas sp. | reverse complement strand
GCTGCCGTCGGGCTGAAGATTGGCGAGCGTGCTGACCTGCTCGAACCGATTGTCCGCCCGCTCGAACGAGGTCGTCCAGTCGTTCGGCCCGCTCTTCCAGTGATATTCCAGTCGCCCGACCGTTTCGCTGGTTCGCGCATCCTGCCCGTACAGCAAGCCGTCGCTCGGCGCGCCGCTGTCATAATCGGTGCGTTGATCGACCAGCGCCGGCGCATGTTCGAAATGGCGCAGCCCGATCAGTTTCAGGCGGCCACCGCCGAGCGGCGCCGAGACGTCGCCATTGACGTCATAGCTGAAGCCCGAGGTGCGATCGGTGCTGGCCCAGTAATTGTCGTTGCCGTCGGTACGGACTCTGCGCTGGTCGTTGACGCCGCGAGTCCAATAGGGATCGTAATCCAGCGTCAGATTGGCCTCGATCCCGCTCTTGGCCTGGTATTTCAGGATGGCGGATACCTTCGCCTCGTCGGTGCTGTCCCAATTGATCTGGTCGCGGCGCTCGATCAGCGCGCCCGTCGGTGACAGCACACGGTAGTCGTCACCGCCCATCGCGCCGCGTTTGGCATTGTTTTCCAGCGAGATCGTGTAATCCAAGTCGCCCGCGCTGCCGTTGTAGCTGATCGACCCCGAAAACCAGCGCGGCTCGGCGTAATGCGCGCGAACCGCCGGGCTCCAGCTGAAATTCCCATGGCCCTTTCGCGCGGCCTTGAGGACGACGTTCGCCACCTGCCCGCTGAGCCCGGCGATGTTGAACGATGCCGCCGCACCCACTTCGATGCGCAGGACGTCGTCGGCCGAGACCATCTGCAACTGCCCTGCCGCGCCGCCCGATTTATCGGTCACGCGCTGGCCGTTGATCAGAACATTCTCCGTCGCCTGACCAAGGCCCCGCTTGGTATCGGCGGCAATGACGGTGAAGCCCGGTACCTGCACGAGCATGTCATAAGCGGTCTGCGGTGCGAACCGGGCAAAGAACTCGGGCGTGAACACGGTGCCATGGGTGACCGCCGGTTCCTTGCTGGCGATGGCAAGCGGCGCGTTCTGAGCGGCCGCCGATGTGCACAGCCCGATCGCCAGCGCCAGGAAGCCAGCGGTGCCGCTCCACCCGGCGGAAGAGCGACGAAGGGCAGAACTGGCAACGGACGTGGAATTTTCCTTGACGCAGTGAGTGCGAGGGGTCGCGGCGGACTGATTGGATGAAATGATCATGCTGTATTACTCATCTATGACACATGGTGTCGGGCGCGTTGGCGCCGGCGCCGACGATTGTCGGCATGCGGCGGTGGCTCAGCTCAGACGGCGGGGCGAATGGTCAGTGGAACATCATGCGCCGAGAAGCTTGTGGCGGATCAGGGCGTCTGCTGTGATGTCACCGCCTTGCCGGCGCTTCATTGCGCGGGCGTCTTCCGGCGTGACGCCGAAGATCTTCAGCTGGATCAGCTTGTCCGCCGGAATATTCCGAAATCCGGCCTGCGCGAAGCCGAGGATGAAGGCCGGCGTAACGCCCTGTATGCCCATCGCGGTGACGTCATCCACCGAAAGATGATCGTAGCCGAGCTGTCGATAGGCAGCGATCAACGCCGGCGTCACCTTGGCGATCTTGAACTGGACCAGATCGTTCGCGCTGCCGAGGCGGAAACCTGCAGCCGCAATGTCGCGAACGTAGGCGGCGTCGATCGAGAAGATGCCCAGCGATACCAGACCTCCCGCATCGGGCGCGCGGTAGCCGCCCGCCTTAAGAGCATCGATCACGGCAGGATCGAAGTTGGTCATCGTCAGCGTGAACTGCTGATCGTCGTCGAGCAGGGGGTAGCCGACATGCGCGAGCCTGGCGTCAAACGCTGCGCTGCGGGTGAAGCCGCACGATCCGTCGGCGGTTCCCCGAATGGCAACGCCGCGACAATCAACGCGTCCCGGTGCGCGCTCGATCGCAAATGAGATCGGGACCTGCTGCGCCGAGCGTAGCGCCGATGGCCAAAGGCCGCGGAGATCGGCGATTGGCATCGCGCTATTCACATGATTTTGATCGTGGCCGACGCGATCGAACGCGAGATCGACCTGGTTGCCGCCGGCGCGCATTGACAGGTGGAAGCGGATGTCTTCCCGCATTCCCGCGAGGCTGCTGGCGGCAATGGCGAACGTGACGAGCAGCGTCGCTGCGATGATGGTTGCAAGACGGTTCATGACACATCTCCTTGGGCGGAATTCGTTAGGCAAAGCGGGGGCGATCGTCCGCGTCGGGGCGGACGTCACGGCGTGCTGAAAAGGGATTTTGCTAGAGCGTCAGTTCAGCGATCGAAGGGAAAGCCAACATCGGCAGGGACGCCGGGCGGTCGCGGCACACGTCCCTTGATCGCGGCCGCGCTTTCGAGATTTTCGACGGTGACCTTGCGTCCGGACGCGCGCATCGCGCGGACGTCATCGGGTTTGACGCCGAGCGCGGCGAGACCGGAAAGGTCCTCGATGCTCAAATCATCCAATCCGACCGCTGCGAGCGAACTGATATAGTCCGCCGAGAGCCCAACGGTTCGCGCCGCAACGACTGTTTCCGGATCGAGATTGCGATAACCCGATCGGGCGAGGGCACGGACGTAGCCCGGGGTGACGCCGACGGCACGCATCGAGGCAAGATCGTGAGTCGTGACGTTCGCAAACGCGGGGCTGGCGCTACGGATTTGCGCGGCATAATCCGGGGCGATGCCGATCGCCCTGGCTGCAATGGCGTCCCTCATTGCATCCGGCACGCGATCGTTCCGGGCGATTTTCACATTGTCGGTTGCGGGCGCGGCTTCAGCCGGGGCCGTGCTGGCGCTCGCTGGCGGGCTTGCGTGTGATGACGGTTCGACACGCGGCGAGGCGGAGACAGCGGCCGTCTGCGGTGCGGCCGACGCTGGCGCACGTTGCGGTCCAAGCGTCAGCGCGGCGAGAGGCGCGCCGCCGAACAACGCGACGACGGCGCCGATCGTTGCCCAACGCGCCTCC
>JBQCEK010000289.1:0-3929 GCA_051960335.1 Sphingomonas sp. | reverse complement strand
CGTCTATGCCAAGACCGACAGCGCCGCCGGGCCGAAGGGTATCACCGCCTTTCTGATCGAGAAGGGCTTCAAGGGCTTCTCGGTTTCGAAGAAGCTCGACAAGATGGGCATGCGCGGATCGGACACGGCCGAGCTGGTGTTCGAGGATTGCGAAGTGCCGGCCGAAAACGTGATGGGGCCGGTGAACGGCGGCGTCGGCGTGCTGATGAGCGGCCTCGATTACGAACGCGCGGTGCTGTCCGCGGGGCCGCTCGGCATCATGCAGGCCTGCCTTGACGTGGTGCTGCCCTATGTGCGGGAGCGCAAGCAGTTCGGCAAAGCGATCGGCGGTTTCCAGCTGATGCAGGGCAAGGTGGCCGACATGTATGTCGCGCTCAATTCGGCGCGGGCCTATGTCTATGCCGTGGCGCGTGCCTGCGATGCCGGCAAGACGACGCGGTTCGACGCGGCCGGCGCGATCCTGCTGGCGAGCGAGAATGCGGTGAAGACCGCGCTGGAGGCGATCCAGGCGCTGGGCGGCGCGGGCTACACCAAAGAATGGCCGGTCGAACGCTTCCTGCGCGACGCCAAGCTCTACGACATCGGCGCAGGCACGAATGAGATCAGGCGATTCCTGATCGGTCGGGAATTGATCGGGGCGTAGGGGTCTTTCGCTCCCCCGCCTCGGCGTGAAGTGGAGAAAGTGGCGGCGCTGGCAGCGATTTTGGGCCTTTCGCGCCGGGAACGCGCCCGCGAAGCGGCGTGTTCGCGGCACCCTCGCGCCCGTGACGCGACACCTGCGCGACGTTTCCGCACCGCAGCGCGACCGCGGCGCGACAGTGCTGAACGGCGAGGCGACAGTGACGCGACGGGTTCGCGATCGAGATTATAGCGCTGTCAAAGAGCAGTGGCACGAGGCGACGCGACGGTCTCTCAGAAAATTTCCAACATTGGAAGGGATGACGGCTTTTGCCCCACATCCTGCTATTCCGCAGTGATTGCGGGTCACCAAAAGCGGGCGTACGAAGGGGCTAAACGGGGGGCTCAGCCGACATGAGTACGAGATACGAACCGATAGGTCGAGAAAGGTTCGTGATAGAGCAGACCTCCCGTGGTGAGGTGATACGGATCAAAGCGGCACGCCAAATATTTGTGATGCTGTTTTTGCCATTTTGGCTGGTCATGTGGACGTTCGGGGGAGGCGCAGCGTTCTATGCGCTCTTCACCCAATTCCAGTTTTTCCTGCTATTTTGGCTATGTGGATGGGCAGTCGGCTGGGTCGCTGCCGCAGGGACATTGGTGTGGATGTTCGCGGGTTCCGAAACGATCACCGCTCTCGGACCCGATGTCGAGGTCGGGCATCAGGCGCTGGGCTTGTCCCGACGGTGGCTTTATCAAGGCTCGCAGATTCGAAACCTGTCGGTCGCAGTTCAGCCTGCTTGGCCATTCCAGTTCAGGTGGCAGATTCCCTTTGTGCGGACGCGAAATGGATCGGTAAAGTTCGACTATGGCCCTCGAACGATCTTCATTGCTCCTGGGCTTGATGAAGGCGAGGCGCGGCTGATAGTTGAACGGATTGCGCGGAAGTTACCGATGAGTGTCCCCCAGCGTTGAAACCGCCGGCTGCTTAAGCCCCAATTGTGGATAGTCGCCAGCATTAGGCGACGTGAACTTTGGTGAACCCTTGTTCTACGAAGAGTTGCCGAACGTCATCTTTGTCAGCCGAGTTTTTTAGATCACCTAAAATAGAAACGTTCGCGGTCGCCCAAATTCGCAGAAATCTCGACCGGCCGTCGCTTTCAAGGATCAACTCCCTTAAGAATTGCGAAGCGGCGTCTCTATCTGCAATCAATCTTTCTGCGGATGAGAATGCACGACTACATTTGCGGTCCAACGTTTGACCTGTCCTTGAATTTGCCAATCGTACTCTGTCAGGATAAACGGTTGCATCGTAATGGATTGAAAACATAAAGCCTCCGCGCGGCCATTGAGACACTGAACGTCTGCTTCCCACCCAAATCCTTACGCCGGCGGCTATTCCTTCGTCCGTCCGGCCAGCAACATCTCCTTTGCCAGCTCCCGCGCTTTTTCTCGCGGGAGGCCCAGGGCGCGGGCCATTGGGGCGCCGAGCAGGGCGTCGCCGAGCGCCATCAGCACGAGTTGCAGCGTTTCCTCGTGGATCGGGCGTTCTTCGGCCGAATGATCCTCGGCGAGCTCATCGACCAGATCGTGGATCGCGGTGAGAATCGGATCGAGCGCGTTTTCATTGCCCGACAGGATCATCCAGCTCGCCAGCGCCCCGGCGCCGCCGGTGTCGAACGCGTCGAAGGTGAGGTTGACGACCTCGTCCGGGCCGTGATCGCCGGCGCGTGCGCGCAGCACCGCCTCGCGGATCGTGCCGGTGATGTGGCCCGCCATCCGGGCGATCAGCGCCTTTTGCAGCCCCTCGGCCGAGCCGAAATGATGGAGCAGATTGGCGTGCGTGCGCCCGATCCGCCCCGCGACGGCCTTCAGCGTCACCGCCTGCGGGCCCGATTCGGTGAGCAACGCGCGCGCGGCTTCGAGCGCGGCGTCGCGCGATTCTTCCGGGCTCATCCGGCGGCGGGAAGCGAGAGCGGTGGCGGCCATCCTATCGTCTCTCGGCGGTTTCGCGTGGGAGATCAAGGAAGCTGTGCGTACGGCAACACGGCGTCATCCCCGCGAAAGCGGGGACCCATCTCCCGAAGTCAGCCCCGAGCTGCACGGGCAGGAGATGGGTTCCCGCTTTCGCGGGAATGACGATTGAAAGCTATTTGAAGGCCCGATCATTCGAGGCACCTCACGCCGCGACGCGCATCGGATCGTCGCTGGCTTGGTCCCCGCCGAGATCGAGCGCGTAGCCGACGCCCGGCGCCGTGCCACGGCGTGCCAGCGACGGCCGGGGTTCGATCCGTCCGGTCGGCCGGAAGCCGAGCTTGGTCAGCACCCGGCCCGAGGCGGGGTTGTCCGCGAAATGCCAGGCGTGAAGCTGCTTGTAGCCCAGCGCATGGCGCGCCATCGCGATCACCGCGCGCCCGGCCTCGGTCGCATAGCCGCGGCCCCAGGCATCGGGCGTCAGCCAATAGCCCAGCTGCTGCGTGCCATCGCTCTCCGCCTGGATACCGATTCCGCCGATCAGCCGCGTGTCGGCGCCGTCGTGGAGCAGAATGAGGAACGCCGGATCGTTGCCACCGCGCGGGCGCGCCAGAAACGTCTCGGCATCGCCCAGCGCATAGGGCCAGGGCGCGCGGGCCAGCTTGCTGACCACCGTTTCATGGCCGATCGCCTTGCACAGGGCGCGGGCGTCCTCGGGCCAGCCGGGCCGCAAGGTCAATCTCTTGGTACGAGCAAACATCATACGCTCTCCTCACGCTTTTGACCCGGCCCATGACGCGTCACCGTGACGCGGATGAGACAGGCGGGGGAGGGAGCAATAAAAAAGGGAGCCGGGGCGACCCGTCTCCCTTGTTTGGCTGGTTCCGTATCGGAACCCCGGATCGCCCTGGTGGGCAACCCGGATGGTCGCCCGATGTTATTCGGCTGCCGCCATAATCGCGTCTACCGAGCAGAACTTTCGGCCAAGCTTGCCTTGGTGGAAGCTCACGCGGCCCTCGACGAGCGCGAACAGGGTATGATCCTTGCCCATGCCGACGCCGGTGCCCGGATAAAATTTGGTGCCGCGCTGACGCACGAGGATGTTGCCCGGAACGACTTCCTGGCCACCGAACTTCTTCACGCCGAGGCGACGACCTGCCGAATCGCGACCGTTGCGCGACGAGCCGCCTGCTTTCTTATGAGCCATGATGAAACTCCGAATTCGTCTCTAATCTAGCGTGGCACTGTGACCAAATCATCACCGATTTGAGTCACGGGACCGATTTATTGGTTCCGTTTACTTCTTTGCCTTCGGCTTGGCCGGAGCCTTTGCCTTG
>JBQCEK010000288.1:0-2433 GCA_051960335.1 Sphingomonas sp. | reverse complement strand
CGGATCATCCCGAGCGCTACGGTCGGCCCCGCCGCGAGCCGCTCGGCCAGTGCCATCGCCTCGGCGTCGAGCGCGTCGTCGGCGACCACCGTGTGGATCATCCCCCAGTCGAGCGCCTTGGCCGCGGGCACGCGCTCGCCGAGCATCATCATCTCGGCGGCGCGCGCGCGGCCGATCAGGCGCGGCAGCATCCAGCTCGCGCCGCCATCCGGGACGAGCCCGATATTGACGAACGCCTGCAGGAAATAGGCGGTGTCGGAGGCGACGCAGAAATCGGCGGCGAGCGCGAGGCTGCACCCGATCCCCGCCGCCGGCCCGCGCACCGCGGAGACGACCGGAACGGGGAGCGCGGCGAGCGTCTCCATCAGCGGATTGTAATGCTCGATGAGTGCGAGGAAGGTCGCCTCACCCGGATTGTCGCTGCCGAGCGCGCCGCCGGCGATATCGGCGCCCGAACAGAAGGCCCGCCCCGCGCCGGTCAGCAGCACCGCGCGCGCGCCGTCGAGGTTCGCCAGCACAGCACCGATCTCGTCAAACATCAGCGGCGGCGCTGCGTTGAGCCGATCGGGCCGGTTGAGCGTGATCGCCAGCACATCGCCGCGCCGCTCGGTCAGGATGGTTTCGTACGCTGCCATCGGCCCTCTCCGCTCAGTGATCGCCCTTCGGCGTTTCCATCAATTCGGTGAGCACGCCGCCCATATCCTTGGGGTGGACGAACAGCACCAACGTGCCGTGCGCGCCGATCCGCGGTTCGCCGAGCACCTTTGCCCCCTTCGCCTCGAGCTCGGCCTTGGCGGCGTGGATGTCCGGCACCTCGAAACAGACATGATGCTGCCCGCCGGCCGGGTTCTTCTCGAGGAACTTGGCGATCGGCGAATCCTCCCCCAGCGGTTCGAGCAATTCGATCTGGCTGTTGGGCGCATCGACGAAGCACACGCGCACCTTCTGCGCCGGCAGATCGAACGCCTTGCCGACCTTCTCCGCGCCGAGCAGCTCGCGATATCGCGCCACCGCCGCGTCGATCGACGGCGTCGCGACGCCGACATGGTTCAGGGGGCCGAGTTTCATAATGAAAAACCTAGCATTGTTGCGATTGTCGCTATGCCTATGAGTAGGAATAGCAGGCCTAACAGACCCGCGGCGGCGGTGCCGACGATGGTGACCCAGAATCTAAACGGAGCTTCGCCTCGAGGATAGGCGCCGTATCGCCCCCGCGCGATTCCTGCGCGCCACTCCCGCTGCGCAGCTAGCGGGCAGTGCACCGCGAACACGCCCCCGAGGAGGACTTCAAAAATGGCAAAGGCAAGTTGCGTGGTCACAACGGAATGTTGTCATGTTTCTTCCACGGATTCTCCAGCGCCTTGCCGCGCAGCTTGCGTAGGCCAAGTGCGATCCGCCGCCGCGTGGAGTGGGGCTGGATCACCTCGTCGATGAAGCCCTTGCTCGCCGCCACGAACGGGTTGGCGAAGCGGGCTTCGTATTCGGCGGTGTGTTCGGCGATTTCCTCGGGGGTCTTGCCGCGGAAGATGATCTCGACCGCGCCCTTCGCGCCCATCACCGCGATCTCGGCGGTCGGCCAGGCGTAGTTGAGGTCGCCGCGCATATGCTTCGAGGCCATAACGTCATAGGCGCCGCCATAGGCCTTGCGGGTAATGACGGTGATCTTGGGCACGGTCGCCTCGGCATAGGCGAACAGCAGCTTGGCGCCGTGCTTGATGATGCCCGAATGCTCCTGGCCGACGCCGGGGAGGAAACCGGGGACGTCGACGAAGGTAACGATCGGAATGTCGAACGCGTCGCAGAAGCGAACGAAACGCGCGCCCTTCTTTGATGAATTGATGTCGAGGCAGCCAGCGAGCACCATCGGCTGGTTGGCGACGACGCCCACCGTGCGGCCTTCGATGCGGCCGAAGCCGATGATGATGTTGCCGGCATGCGCGGGCTGCAGCTCGAAGAAGTCGCCTTCGTCCACGGTCTTCCGGATCAACTCGTGCATGTCGTAGGGCTGGTTGGCGTTGGGCGGGATCAGCGTGTCGAGGCTGGGCTCCACGCGATCCCACGGATCGGCGGTCGGGCGCTCGGGCACCTCGACGCGGTTCGATGACGGCAGCAGGTCGATGAAATCGCGCGCCGCCATCAGCGCCTCGATGTCGTTCTCGAACGCGATGTCGGCGACCGACGACTTGGTGGTGTGCGTCACCGCGCCGCCAAGCTCCTCTTGGGTGACGACCTCGTTAGTCACCGTCTTCACCACGTCGGGCCCGGTGACGAACATGTAGCTTGAATCCTTCACCATGAAGATGAAGTCGGTCATCGCCGGCGAATAGACCGCGCCGCCCGCGCACGGCCCCATGATGAGCGAAAGCTGCGGCACCACCCCGCTTGCGAGCTCCTGGCGCTGGAACACCTCGGCATAGCCGCCGAGGCTGGCGA